>CAIWCQ010000292.1 GCA_903911165.1 uncultured Actinomycetes bacterium
CCCGCGGAATCGGAATCAGAATCGGAATCGCTTCCGCTGTCCGCGGCACCGCCGTCGGTCGCACCGCCGGTGGCCGCACCGGACTCAGCCCCATCGGATTCGGCCGCACCGCCGGTGGCAGCACCGGACTCGGCCGCACCGCCGGTGGCAGCACCGGACTGGCCCCCATCGGACTGGGCCCCATCGGACTGGGCCGCACCGCCGGTGGCAGCACCGGACGTGGCGCCACCCACAGCAGACGCGATCTCCTTGGTAACCCGCTCAACCGCATTGCGCACCGGGCGCTTGGCGGTCCTAGCCGGAGCCTCGGCCGCTGTCTCCGCCACCACACTCGACGGACTCTCGACCGCCGCCGTGGTGTCGGCGGGCGTCTCGGTGCCCTCGGTTGCGCTGTCGACCGCCTCCGCGGAGTCACCGGCCGTGGGTGCCTCGACATCGGCCTTCGGCGCTTCAGCCTTCAGGGCCGCGACCACCGGGGTGGCGACGGACGCCGCGCTCACTGCGGCAGTGGGCTCGACTGGCGTTGTCGGGTACGGATTCGGATTGCCGCCGGTGGTGATCACACCACCGATGTAGCGCAGCACTCCCGGGATACCGGCGTAGGAGTTGTAGTCGTAGATGGTGTCGATGGTGGCGAAGGCCGGCCCGATGTAGGAGCCGATGCCGCGGAACAGGTACGGGCCGATGACCGGAATGGGTTCGGCGAGAACCGCGATTGCGGACAGCGTGTTCAAGTAGGCGGTTATCCACAGGTTGCCGGATCCGATCTGGAATGCCAGCTTGATGGCATTGAAGATCTGCTCATTGGCCAGGGGGGCGCCCGGGGCGAACGGCTGCTGCAAGATGTACTGAATGCCGGTGCTCAAGCCGGCCTCGTAGAAGTAGTTGACCGCCGAGGTGCCCCACGGCTGCACGAGGTACTCCTCGTTGTCCGGGCCGATGGGCTCGTCTGGGTCGTAGTCGGGGTTTAGGATCCCGTTGACGTTCTGAATTCCTGCGCCGTTGCCGTTGATCAGCGCATCCAGCGCCAGATACGTCACGCCGGGGATGCCGGGGAGCAGGCAGTCGTAGTCGCACTGCGGCGCCCAGTAGTCGCTCTCGGTCGTTTCGGGATCGACGTTGATCGATCCGATGGCACCACCCCAGCCGACGAAGAAATAGTTATTCCAGTCTGCGGGCGTGATCGACAGCAGATCCGCGAAGTTGGCCAATTCCACCTGCGCCGCGGAGAGGGCGGTCGGGGCGGGCGTGAGGTTGGGTGCGATCGCCGGTGTGGCGACCGCGATAGCGGCCGCACTGGCCAACGCCACTCCCCGAGTCAAGAACGGGCGTGTCTGAGTCGCCATGATGGTGGTTCCCCTCTTGTCTACATTGGTTCGCGCTGGTCGCAGCGAACTCGCCGGTGTGCTTGCACCCGTGGTGGGTGGACTCTTCGATAGTACGGGCAAGTTTGCCATCCGGCAAACGGAAGCAACATAATCGGTCCCGTCCGCCGAGAGGTCCCCGGCCCAGCCAGGCAACGATTTGCCGCCCACCTGCGGTTGCGAAGTTGCTGACCATTACCTGCCAGCACAAATTAACCCGTTTCTCAGTTTGCCCTCAGGGTCTTTCGGCCCTATGGATGTTTGCCAGCCGTTCATCGCGGCGCTACGCCCTCAGCGAAAGGGGCCCGCGGACCCGGCGCCGCCAGCAAACTTCAATCGTCCGTCGCATCCGTGATGACCACCGGATAACAGGCTGGCAACGATCGGTGAGCAATCGCCATCGGCCGCGACGGGGGGTTTCCCGGGATTTTTTCTCACCTGCCGCAACGGCCCGCCCGGCGCCGCGGCCGCCGCGACCGG
>CAIWCQ010000293.1 GCA_903911165.1 uncultured Actinomycetes bacterium
AGGAACGCGAACTTAGTATCGAGTTCCTCGCTGTCGGTGACCAGCGCACCGCCCACCACGTCAGAGTGCCCGCCGATGTATTTCGTCGTCGAGTGCAACACAATGTCGGCCCCCAGGGTCAACGGTTGTTGCAATGCCGGTGAGGCAAAGGTGTTGTCCACCAGGACCGTTGCTCCCGCAGCGCGACCGATTTCGGCGATCGCGACGATGTCGGCAATCGAAAGCAGCGGGTTGGTAGGCGTCTCCACCCAGATCATCCGGGTGGCCGGGGTCAGCGCCGCCCGGACCGCGTCGAGGTCGGACAGGTGCACCGGCGTGTGGTGCACGCCCCACTCCCGGAACACCTTGTCGATCAGTCGGAAGGTGCCACCATAGGCGTCGTCGGGAATCACGATGTGATCGCCGGGGCGCAGGACGGCGCGCAACGCACAGTCCGAGGCGCTCATCCCGGAGCTGAAGGCCCTACCGAATCGACCCTCTTCGACCGAGGCCAAGACGGCCTCCAGCGCCGCGCGGGTCGGATTGCCGGTGCGCGCATATTCGAAGCCGCCGCGCAAACCCCCGACACCGTCCTGTGCGAACGTGCTGCTCGCATAGATCGGGGTGTTCACGGCTCCGGTTGCCGGGTCCGGGCGGTAGCCGGCGTGGATCGCCCTGGTGGCGAAGCCGTGCCGGCGGTGGGTGTCAGTCATCGCCGTCGAGCCTAAACTCCCCGACGCCGATGTGGCTACGCGGTCGCCGGTGCCACCGAGCCGCCGCTGAGTCGGCGGTAGGTGTACACCAGGAACAGGTAGGCGACCGGGATTGTGACCAGCAGACCGACACCGCACAGCAGGAACCCGACGAGGTGCAGCGCCGCGAACGTCAGCACCGCCAGCAGAACGGAGCCGAAGTTGGCCTTGACGATGTCGATGCTCGCGCGGATCCCGTCGATCGGCGACAGATTGCGGTCGACGATCGCGACGGTGCTGAACCAGGCGAAGACCATGAAGGCCAGACCGGGCAGGATGCACGCGAAGAGGCCGACGATGGTCACGAGGTCGACGATGAGTCCAGCGACGACGACGGCGACGATATTGCGGGGCCGGAAGAACGATCCGATCGTCACCGGCTGTCCGTTCGCGATGTCGAGCAGCCCCGCGTAGCCGGCTGAGGCGATGGCCCCCTTGACGATGATCTGCACGATGGTGGCCAGGATCACCACCGCGGAACCGACACCGCTCATGGTCCGCGTCGCCGTCTCGATAATGCCGTCTGCGGTGTCGTAGGCGGTGAACGTCTCCGGTGAGACCGCTTGCAAAACGGCCTGGGTTACCCAGTTGAGGGCAAGGCCGATCAGCCAGAACACCAGGGTCGCCACTACCAGTGGGACCGCGTTCTTGGTGAACTTCTGCCAGGCCCACGACAATCCCTCGCCGACGCTGTACCGGTTCGCCGGAGGCCCGTAGCCGGGCGGCGGCGGGAAGTAGCCGCCCTCAGCCGGTGGCGGCGGGGGGTAGGAACCGGGCGGTGGGTAGGAACCAGGCGGGGCGTAGGCACCAGGCGGGGGGTAGGAACCAGGCGGGGGAGCCGGGGGGTACGCGCCGGGCGGATACGCGCCTTGCGGCGGTGGGCCCCATCCCGGCGGCGGGTAGTTGCCCGGCGGCGGACCATAACCTTGACCCGGGGGCGGGTAATCCCCCGGCGGCGGAAAGCTCCCCGGTGGCGGAAAGTTGCTGGGCGGCACGGGCGGTTCGGTCACGAGACTCCCCTGTTCAGGACTGATGCGTTTGCAACCCTACCAACTCACCGCCGCCGCGGGCCTTCGGAGAGATAGCCCAGCAAATCGTGGCGGGTGATCACCCCGACCGGTTTGCCGTCCTCGACCACCATCACCGCATCGACGTCGCGCAGCGCCTTGGCAGCCGCGCTCACCTGGTCGCCGGCGCCGATCAGGGGCAGTGGCGGGCTCATGTGCACCGCCACCGCGTCGGCCAGTTGGGCGCGGCCCTCGAACACCGCCGAGAGCAGTTCGCGCTCCGACACGCTGCCGGCCACCTCACCGGCCATCACCGGCGGTTCGGCCCCGACCACCGGCATCTGGGACACCCCGTACTCGCGCAGGATCCCGATGGCGTCGCGCACCGTCTCCGACGGATGGGTGTGCACCAGATCGGGCAGCGCCCCGGATTTGCCGCGCAGCACGTCACCGACCGTCGGTTCAGGCAGGGTGTCGTCCAGTGGTGTGCGCAGGAATCCGTAGGACGACATCCAGGAGTCATTGAAGATTTTCGACAGGTAACCGCGGCCACTGTCGGGCAGGAGCACCACGATCAGCGCGTCTGGGCCGGCCTCAGCGGCCACCCGCAACGCCGCCACGGCGGCCATGCCACAGGAACCGCCCACCAGTAGACCCTCCTCACGGGCCAGTCGGCGCGTCATGTCAAAGGAATCGGCGTCGGAGACCGCGATGATCTGATCGGCGATCGCCGGGTCGTAGGCCGCGGGCCAGAAGTCCTCTCCGACGCCTTCAACCAGGTAGGGCCGGCCGGTGCCGCCGGAGTACACCGATCCTTCGGGATCGGCACCGATGACCTTGACCCGCCCACCGGAGACCTCCTTGAGGTAGCGCCCGGCGCCGGTGATGGTTCCGCCGGTACCCACTCCCGCGACGAAGTGGGTGATCTTGCCGTCGGTATCCGCCCAGATCTCCGGGCCGGTGGTCTCATAGTGACTTGCCGGGCCGTTGGGGTTGGAATATTGATCGGGCTTCCACGCGCCGTCGATCTCAACGACTAGCCGGTCGGAGACGCTGTAGTAGCTGTCCGGGTGCTCCGGGGGAACGGCCGTCGGGCACACCACAACCTCGGCGCCGTAGGCGCGCAACACGTTTCGTTTGTCCTCGCTGACCTTGTCCGGGCAGACGAATACGCACCGGTAGCCGCGCCGCTGGGCCACCAACGCCAGGCCGACGCCGGTATTGCCCGATGTGGGTTCGACGATGGTGCCGCCGGACTTGAGCAAACCGGCGGATTCGGCGGCGTCGATCATCTTGATCGCGATCCGGTCCTTGGAACTGCCGCCCGGGTTGAGGTACTCGACCTTGGCCGCGACCACACCGGCCCCCTCCGGAACCACCGTGCTCAGCTGGACCAACGGGGTGTTGCCGATCAACTCGCTGATGTGTTGCGCGATTCGCATGTCTACATGGTGGCAGCCCTCGCGGCGTCAGTCCGCGTGGGCCACCGATTCGCGCTTGGACCTCCGGAACGGCAACCGCTCCACCAGGAATACCAGCACGACGCCCACCACTAGCCCCACCAGGGCAGAAGCCAGCGTGTTGACGATCCAACCGAGCACCCCGCCGACACCGGGCACGCCGTGCACGACCTTCTCGAGTTGGTGCACGAGGTGATACGGCGCGTGCCACCCCAATTCGTCGAATCCAACCAGCAGGATGTGGCCGCCCACCCACAGCATGGCGGCGGTGCCGATCACCGAGAGCCACGCCAGCACTTTGGGCATGCCCGCCACCAGCATCCGGCCCAGCCGCTGCGACGGCGGTGAATCTCGCCCGGCCAGTGCCAGCCCGACATCGTCCATTTTCACGATCAGCGCGACAACCCCGTAGACCACCACGGTGATTCCCACCCCGACGACGGCCAGAATCACCCCCCGCGTCACCACCGGTTCGGTGATGACCTCCTTGAGCGCGATCACCATGATCTCGGCCGACAGGATGAAGTCCGTGCGAATCGCGCCCGCGATCGTCGTCGCCTCGGCGTCGGGCCCGAGTTCGGCCGCCGGCGCATCGTGGTCGTGATCGTCGTGGCGCAGTGCGTGGATGATCTTGTGGGCGCCTTCGTAGGCCAGGAAGCACCCGCCGAACATCAGGATGACCTCGACCACGATCGGGGCGACCGCACTAAGCAGCAGGGCCGCCGGCAAGATGATGAGCAACTTGTTGCGCAGCGAGCCGATCGCGATGCGCCGGATGATGGGCAGTTCACGCTCGGCGGCGAGCCCACGAACGTAGGCGGGGGTGACCGCGGTGTCGTCGATCACCACGCCAGCCGCCTTCGCGCTGGCCTTCGCCGCTGCCGCACCGATGTCATCGACCGACGCGGCGGCCAACTTCGCCAGCGCGGCGACGTCATCCAATAACCCGACCAGACCGCCTGCCATTGCCGCTCCTCTGTTGCGGTGCTTGGAAGCGAAGTCTACCCGCGGCGCCGGGTGGAGGGGACCCGCTCAGCCAGTGGCTTCGCGGATGTACTCCCCGATCTGACGCAAGGATCGGCTCGCCTCCGGAATCAACGGCGCAGCCATCTGGAAGTCGTGGATCTGGCCCGGCCACACCCGGACCTCGGTCGGCACCCCGGCCGCGGCAAGCCGCCGGGCCGCCAGACGGGCGTCGTGCAGCAACACCTCAGAACCAGAGACGTGGATCAATGTCCGCGGCAGGCCGGGCTCGATGTTGTCCAGCGGTTCATAGACGTCTTCGGGCACGCCGTCGACGATGTTCTTTGCTGCGGCCCGGGCCACCAGGGCCACGAGGGCGTGAAAAGCCTTGGGCGGGAACATCGAATCGCTATAGATGTTCGGGTGCGTCAACTTAGGATCCTGCTCCAGCTGAAGCAGTGGGGATAGCGCGACTATGGCCGCGGGGGTTTCCTTTTCAGCCTGCAGTCGTTGCGCCAGCGCCATTGCGAGGTATCCACCGGCCGAGTCACCTGCCAGCACGATCTGCTCGGGCTCGTATCCTCGCAGTCGCAACCACCGATATGCGTCGTAGCAGTCGTCGATGGCCATGCCGATGGTGTGCTTGGGGATCAACCGGTAGTCGACCACCAGCACCGGTGAGTCGGCGTATCTCGACAACGCTCCGGCCAGTCGGCTGTGTGAGTTCACCCCGCACGTCATGAAAGCGCCGCCATGCATGTAAAGCACGACGCGGCGGCGGCCGTCGGCCGGCATCACACCCGGTGCCCGGACGAGTTGGGCGGAGGCGTTGGGCAGTCCAACCGTGGCCCGAACCGTTCCCGGGGACGGGAGCAGCGCGCGGCCGACGAAGTCCACCACCCCGAAGGGCCACGGCCAGTGCGGCACGTGACTGAGGACCGCGAGGGCGGGCCACATGGTGACCCGTGCGCCGAGGGAGAACAAGCGCCCGGCGATCCCGGGGCCGTCCTCGATGATTTCGACGGGGGCTCCATCGCTGACGGGGTATCTCCGGGGGCGAGCGGGAACGGCCCGCCGAGTCGTCGTTGGGGCCGGTCTCTGTGAAGACGGGGCCTTTGGGGACGCGGTCGCCTGTGCGGACACCGTGGTCTTCGGAGTCACCTTGCTTGGTGCGGTCATGGTCAACGCTCCCTACAAGTGCGTAGTGACGTGCGTGTCATGCGTGCCGGTTCACCCGGAGCAGCTAATCGGCGAACCTGGTGTTTTAGCTTGACAGCTGTGACGCAACCCACAACCTATGAGGCTATTTCTTTCCGTATCCGATACCCGTCCGTAACCGGAAAACCCTGTTGAGAGGCCACACTGACTTTCGTGGGCATACGCTTCGGGTCCACCAGGACTCTTGCCGTCGCGGGCATCCTCGCCTCGACCGGCGGCGCTGTCGTGGGTGCCCGCAACTTGCTGACCGTCCAGGCCGAGCAGGCCCGCAATGTCATTCCCAAGGCGTGGGACATTCCGCCCCGCGCGGACGGGGTCTATTCACCCGGCGGCGAACCGGTCAGCCGTTGGGAACGCGGCGCATCCTTCGACATCCATCTGATGATCTTCGGGGACTCGACTGCCACCGGATACGGCTGCGAAGATGCCGAAGAGGTGCCCGGCGTCCGCATCGCTCGCGGCCTGGCCGAGCAGTCCGGCGCATTGGTGCGATTGTCGACGAAGGCGATCGTCGGTGCATCCTCGAAAGGCTTGGCCGGGCAAGTGGACGCGATGCTGGTCGCGGGTCCGCCACCGGATGTCGCGGTGATCATGGTTGGCGCCAACGACGTCACCGTCCTCAACGGCATAGGTCCCTCGGCGCGGCGACTCGGCGCGGCGGTGCAACGGTTGCGTTCGGTCGGAACAACCGTCGTCGTGGGCACCTGCCCGGACCTTGGCGTCGTGACTGCCATTCCCCAGCCGTTGCGGTGGACGGCGAGATCGGTGGGCATTCGCTTGGCGCGTGCCCAGGCCGCGGCGGTGCGCGCAGCCGGTGGCGTTCCGGTTCCGCTCGCCGACTTGATGGCGCCGCACTTCCAGCATCAGCCCGACGTGATGTTCTCCGAGGACCGGTTTCACCCGTCGGCGGCGGGATACGCGCTCGCGGCCGAGCAATTGTTGGTCGCGCTGCACGACGCGCTGGGTTAGCGAGGACGTGCCGTGGCCGCTGAGTCGTACCGGCACTCCCACATGGCACCGGCAACACCTGCATGAGCTAGGTTTTCAGCAACCCCGCGCCATCAGACCAGGAGTCCGCCATGCCCGAAGCCGTCATCGTCTCCACCGCCCGCTCCCCTATCGGCCGCGCCTTCAAGGGCTCGCTGGTGAGCATGCGTCCCGATGACCTGGCCACCCAGATGGTGCGCGCGGCGCTGGACAAGGTGCCTGCACTGGACCCCCGCGACATCGTCGACCTGATGATGGGCTGCGGACAGCCCGGCGGCGAATCCGGCTTCAACATCGCCCGCGTGGTGGCGGTGGAACTCGGCTATGACTTCCTGCCCGGCGTGACGGTGAACCGGTACTGCTCGTCGTCGCTGCAGACCACCCGGATGGCGTTCCACGCGATCAAGGCCGGCGAGGGTGACGCCTTCATCTCCGCCGGCGTCGAGACGGTGTCGCGGTTCGCCAGCGGCAATGCCGACTCCTGGCCCGACACCCGCAACCCGCTGTTCAATGAGGCCCGTGAGCGCGCCGATGCCGCCAAAGAGGCCGGGGCCACCGAATGGACCGACCCTCGCGGCAACGGCGCACTTCCCGATGTCTACATCGCGATGGGTGAAACCGCTGAGAACGTCGCGCTGCACACCGGAATCAGCCGCGAGGATCAGGACCGCTGGGGTGTGCGCAGCCAGAACCGGGCCGAGGAAGCCATCAAAAGCGGCTTTTTCGCCCGCGAGATCTCCCCGGTCACCCTGCCCGACGGCACCGTCGTCAGCACCGATGACGGCCCGCGTGCGGGCACCGTGTACGAGAAGATCAGCGCCCTGAACCCGGTGTTCCGCCCGAACGGCACGGTCACCGCCGGCAATGCCTGTCCGCTCAACGACGGCGCCGCTGCGGTGGTGATCATGTCCGACACGAAGGCGAAGGCGTTGGGCCTGACCCCGCTGGCCCGCATCGTCTCTACCGGGGTGTCCGGGTTGTCCCCGGAGATCATGGGCCTAGGCCCGATCGAGGCCGTCAAGAAGGCGCTGGGCTACGCGAAGATGTCGGTCTCCGATATCGACCTGTTCGAGATCAACGAGGCGTTCGCGGTGCAGGTGCTCGGCTCAGCGCGGGAATTGGGCATCGACGAGGACAAGCTCAACGTCTCCGGTGGCGCGATCGCGCTCGGGCATCCGTTCGGCATGACCGGAGCCCGGATTACCGCCACGCTGCTGAATAACCTTGCGACCCACGACAAGACGTTCGGCATCGAGACCCTGTGCGTCGGCGGCGGCCAGGGAATGGCGATGGTCGTCGAGCGGCTGTCGTAAGACGTCGACTCTGCGCACAGATTGCGCAACGGCGCTAATTCACGATCTCACCGCAGAGTCGATGGGCTGTGGGCGTCCCACGCCCGCCGCACACGTCGGACAACGTCCGCCGACGACGTCCCGGCGACCACTCTGACGACGATCCAGCCCAGATCGGCCAACTCCTCAAGGCGCACGACGTCCTTGGCGAACTGCACCCTGTCGGTGCGGTGCTGATCTCCGTCGTACTCGACCGCCACGTTGACGTCCTCCCACCCCATATCGAGGTAGTACTTCACGTAGCCGCCGACTGTGACCGGTATCTGGGTACGCGGTCTCGGAAAACCGCCTCGGAGAAGCACTAACCGCAACCAGGTTTCCCGCGGAGATTGCGCGCCGCTGTCGGAAAGTTCCAGCACGGTCGCAACCTGACGCACACCCCGCACCCCGCGGTGGCGGGCCGCTAGATCGAGCACATCTGCGCGATCGAAGGACACCGCATTGGCGAGGGCATCGAGGCGCGCGACGGCGGCGTGCAAGGGCCGACGTCGCGCTAGGTCGAACGCGGTGCGGGCCGGTGCGGTCACCATCAGCCCACCCAGCGTCGATGTCTCGCCGTCGGCGAGGGCGACGGCGGAGGTCGCGATACCGCGTGGCGTTCGGGCATTGACCCAGAACAATTCGATGGGCAGGGCGTCGTCAACCCATAACGCACCATGAAGGCGTGCGGCGGTGCAGCCGGCGATCACGCCTCGTCGATGCGACCACAACCAGGCGGCCTCGGCCCGCTGGGCGAACGTCGGCTGACCATCAGACGGGAAGTAAACGCCCGGAAACAGTGCCGAGTACTCCGAGCGCAATCGGTGTTTGCGAACCCTTCCGCTGCTCAGCGCCTCAGTGCCAAGGAAAGGGCCTCCCAGGAGAGGGCTGTCGGGAGCGAACACGAGCCCAGCATCGAATGCCGGCCCTCAAACGAGTCTGCGCCCAGATCGCGATCTGTTAGTGAATCGCGATCTGGGCGCAGAGTCGATGCTGTGGAACCTAGCGTTGCTGGAAGTAGCTCAGCAGGCGCAGGATTTCCAGGTAGAGCCATACCAGCGTCACGGTCAGACCCAGGGCGACGCCCCAGGCTGCCTTCTCCGGAGCGCCGGCGCGGATCATTTGATCGGCGGAATCGAAGTCGACCAGGAAGCTGAACGCCGCCAGGGCGATGCACACCAGCGAGAAGATGATCGCGAGCGGCCCACCGGACCGCAGGCCCATACCCTCGCCGCCACCGACGCCGAACATCCCGAGCAGGAAGTTGCCGAGCATCAGCACCAAAACGCCGATCATGCCGGCCACCAGGAAGCGGGTGAACTTCGGCGTGACCCTGATAGCGCCGGTCTTGTACACGACCAGCATCCCGAAGAAGACGCCGATGGTGCCGAGCACGGCCTGGGTGATGAGCGCCCCGGCGTTACCGTCGGCGACGACGACGTTGCCGAACACCCACGAGATGGCGCCCAGGAACAAGCCTTCGAGTGCGGCGTAGCTGAGCACGATAGCCGGGTTGTCCTGCTTGCGGCCGAACGTGGCGATCAGCACCAACGCGAGGCCGCCCAGTGAGCCGACCAGGGTGAACGGCATCGCCAGGCCGGGGTTGCCCCCGACGATGAAGTACGAGACCGCGGCCACCACGGTGAGAACACCGAGGGTGATGCCGGTCTTGGTGACGACGTCATCGATGGTCATCGGCCGCGAGACGCCGGTCTGCGGCGCGCGGGTGGTGTAGGGCTCGGTCTGATACCCGAGCTGCTGGGTCGCACCGGCGACGCCGGTACCGAACTGCGCATATCCGCCCTGTTGCTTGGGCAACGAACGGAATACCGGATTGCTGCTTTCCCGCACCGTGGTTCCTCTCAAAGTATGTCGACTGACAAGTTTGCCAACGAACCGCCGCCCCGTTCGGTTCCCGGGAACGTCACGGAACTTCGGACACCCAACACCCTACCTGCCCGCCCGCTGTCAGAGGATCTCGATTCGGCTGGTAAAACTAGGACATCCAACCTTTTCCGGTCTGAGCACGAGGAGATGCGACGGTTGAGCGCCGACAATGACGAGATCCTGGCCCGCATCGAAGGCGGAGTCGCGTTCCTGACACTCAACCGCCCGAAGGCCATCAACTCGCTGACTCACAGCATGGTCAGGGCCATGGACACCGCCCTGACGTCCTGGGCCGACGATGACGCGGTTCGCGTGGTGGTGGTGTCAGGGGCCGGCGACCGCGGACTGTGCGCCGGCGGCGATGTGGTGGCGATTTACCACAGCGCGCAGGCCGACGGCACCGAGGCGAGACGGTTCTGGTTCGACGAGTACCGCCTTAACGCCCGCATCGGCCGTTTCCCGAAGCCCTACGTCGTACTGATGGACGGCATCGTGATGGGCGGCGGTCTGGGGATCGGGATGCACGGCAGCGTTCGGGTGGTGACCGACACCTCCAAGATCGCAATGCCGGAGGTCGGCATCGGCCTGATCCCCGATGTCGGCGGCACGTTGCTGTTGTCCCGTGCGCCTGGCCTGTTGGGCCTGCACGCCGCGCTCACCGGCGCCCCGTTCTCCGCGGCCGACGCGATCGCACTGGGTTTCGCCGACCATTACGTTCCCCATGCCGAACTTCCGGCGTTCACTGCCGCCATCGTCGCCGACGGCGTCTCAGCGGCCCTGGGCTCCTATGCCGAGGCACCCCCGCCCAGCGAGCTTGCCGCGCAACGGGAATGGATCGACCACTGTTATGCAGGCGAGACGATGATCGACATCGTCGCCGCTCTGCGCGGTCTCGGCGACGGCCCGGCCAACGATGCCGCCAACCTCATCGCCACCCGATCCCCTATCGCCCTGGCCGTCACTCTGGCCTCGATCCGCCGGGCGGCGGCCTCCACGACGTTGGAAGAAACTTTGGTGGCCGAGTACCGGGTATCGTGCGCCGCGGCGCGATCTCACGACCTGGTCGAGGGCATCCGTGCCCAGGTGGTGGACAAAGACCGCAACCCGAAGTGGTCCCCGGCGTCGCTGGCCGCAGTGACTGCCGAAGACGTGCAAGGCTATTTCGCACCGGCCGATCCAGACCTGACGTTCTAACTGCCAGACCTGATTGACCAGAGCAGATGAAAGCGAGCGGACAGACGTGAGTTACGAGACCATCCTGGTAAGCCGTTCGGAGCGGGTCGGCACCATCACACTGAACCGCCCGGAGGCGCTGAATGCCCTCAACAGTCAGGTGATGGCCGAGGTCACCGCTGCGGCAGCCGAATTCGATGGCGATCCCGGAATCGGGGCCATCGTCATCACTGGTTCGGCCAAGGCGTTCGCCGCCGGCGCCGACATAAAAGAGATGGCCTCGCTGTCGTTCTCCGAGGTTTTCGAATCCGATTTCTTCGCCGCCTGGGGCAGGCTCGCTGCCGTGCGCACACCGCTGATCGCCGCGGTTGGCGGATACGCCCTCGGGGGCGGATGTGAGCTGGCGATGATGTGCGACGTACTGATCGCCGCGGACACCGCCAAATTCGGTCAGCCGGAAATCAAGCTGGGCGTACTGCCCGGAATGGGCGGTTCGCAGCGGCTGACCCGGGCGATCGGCAAGGCCAAAGCGATGGACATGATCCTGACCGGACGCACGATCGACGCCGCCGAGGCCGAACGCAGCGGCCTGGTGTCCCGGGTGGTTCCCGCCGACGACCTGCTCACCGAGGCCGCAGCGGTCGCGACAACGATCTCGCAGATGTCACGTTCGGCATCCCGGATGGCCAAGGAAGCCGTCAACCGAGCCTTCGAGTCCTCGCTGGCTGAGGGCCTGCTATACGAGCGTCGGCTGTTCCATTCGGCATTCGCCACCGACGACCAGACTGAGGGCATGGCGGCCTTCAGCGAGAAGCGGCCGCCGAACTTCACCCACCGCTAAGGTTCTGTCGTGACAGTCGCCGAAGCTCAGCCTGTCGCCACCGGGACGACGGAATCCGGCCGGGACTGGTGGCAGCGCCGCTACACCTTCACCGGCACCGCGGTCGGGCTGCTGTTCCTGTGGTTGTCGATGACGCCGTCGCTGCTGCCGCGGGGCCCGATGTTTCAGGGCATCGTCAGTGGTGCCGCCGGGGCGATCGGGTACGGCCTCGGCGTCTTCGGGGTGTGGCTGGCCCGGTTCATGACTTCCCGCCGGAACAGCCCGCCCGCGCCGCGCTGGGCCTGGCCGATCCTCGTCGTGATCGGCCTTCTGGGGGTCGTGCTGGGCGAAGTCTACTTCCGATCCTGGCAGGATCACGTGCGGGATCTGATGGGTGTGCCACGGCTGCAGTGGTACAACTACGTGCAGGCTGCGATGCTCTCCATCGTCGTTCTCTTTGCCTTCGTCGAGATCGGCCAGCTCATCGGCAAGCTGATCCGCTTCCTAGTCCGCCAGCTCAATCGGGTTGCGCCCCCACGGGTTTCATTCGTGGCAGTCGTCGCCATTTTTCTTGCGGTATCGATCGCACTGCTCAACGGCGTGGTCGTGCGGGGCATCATGGACGTACTGAATAAGACCTTCTCCCGGGTCAACAACGAGCTGGATCCGAACCATCCGGCGCCGACGACGACGCTACGTTCCGGCGGCCCGGGTTCGCTGGCATCCTGGGAGTCGCTGGGCCATCAGGGGCGCATCTTCGTCCGCGGCGGCCCCACCGTCGCTCAACTCACCGCGTTCAATAACGCCCCCGCGACCGAACCGATCCGCGCCTACGCCGGACTGCAGTCCGCCGACGGAATCCGCGCGACCGCGGAGTTGGCCGCGCGTGAACTCGAACGCGAGGGGGGTCTGACGCGCAAGGTCATCGCGGTGGCCACCACGACGGGCACCGGATGGATCAATGCCGCCGAGGCCGACTCGCTGGAGTACATGTACAACGGCGACACCGCGATCGTGAGCATGCAGTATTCGTTCCTTCCGAGTTGGCTGTCGTTCCTGGTGGACAAGGAGAACGCCCGGCAGGCCGGCCAGGC
>CAIWCQ010000294.1 GCA_903911165.1 uncultured Actinomycetes bacterium
GCGGGATTTGCCTTGCGCCAGGCGGTGATCTGCAGGCGGTTGCGCAGCGGCATGATCACGTCGGCGGCGGCCACCTCCACCCCGATGGGGGACAGGTCGGCCTCGGCGACGAGGTCGTCGGCGAGGCGGTCCAGGTTCTCCCGCCAGCCGTCGGCGTCGCCGAAGTCATCACTGCCGGCCAACTCGCAGGCCTGCTCGATCAACCGGTCCGGGTCGAGTCGTGCGGCGGCGTTGCTCATCAGAGTGCCTTTCCTTCCAGTACGCGCACCGTGACGTCAGGTGCCTGTGGGTTGTCTAGCCAACGCAGGGTTACGAAACCCCTTGTGCGCCCGCCGGTATCGAGCCAGTGCCCGTGCCCGTGGTCGCTCGTGCCGATAGCCAGGCGAACTATGCCGTCGGCGTCGGGTTCGATTCCGCGGTTGGTCACCGAACTGTGGCGCAGCAGTGGCTCCAGGCACTCGTGCCAGATGTTTTCCAATGTGACTGACCAGTAGCGGGTTTCGGGCGGCCGGAACTGCAGGTGCAGCGTCTGGTCGGGTTGCAGGTCGAACATGCCGAGCATGTAGAGATTGTCGGGTGTGGTGTTCTCCCCACCCAGGCTTTCCGAGCCGGAAGTGATCAGAATATTTGGCGTCTCCAGCAGGTCCGGCCGCACGGTGCGGTGCAGTGTGGCGAGTTTGACGATCGTCCAGCCCATCGCGGTCAGCTGATCGGCCAGTAACTCGTCGGTCAGCACCGGTGGAGGTGTGGGCTTACCCAAGCGGGCGATGTGCAATGCGGCCGGAACTTGGGTGTCCGGATCGGCGATGTAATCGCGCACCACGATCGAGGAGGCATCGGCGGGGATCTCGATCCATTGCGCGCCGGCCAGCTCGGCGTCGTCGGGCCGGGTCGTGGCGAAGACGACGTCGAAGCTCCCGGCGCCGTCGAGCACCAGATCGCGGTCGCCGAGGTAATTGCTCATCCGTCGCGGGGTCATCCCGGTCCCGGCCAGGACCTGCAGACCCAGGTACGTCGAGGTGCCGCGGGTGCCGGTGAGTCGGTAGGAGCGATCGCCGGCGATCATGGCCAGCCAATAGGCCCCGTGCGGGTTGGGGCCGCCGACGAACCGGAACGGGGTGCACATGGCGACGAAATGGGGGTGGTCGGGATCGGTGTCGACCGTCAGTTCGGTGCACAGTGCCGTGACCCGGTTGAGCAGGCGAATACCCTCGAGCAGTTCGCGCTCGTCGCGGGCGTCGGCGGTGATCTGGGCGGTCAGATCGTCGAGGACCTTCCGGACGAAACCCCAGGCTTCCAGCGACTTCTCGCCACGCAGGTGCTGCGTCATGTGTTCGGGCCTCGGTTCTGTCGGGTGTCTGGCGTAGACTACGGATTCTGGCTGAAGTTCGGCCGGGGTGCGAGGGGCTGAACGGTTTCGACTTCGCGCATCGAATCAAGAGAAGCGTGCCGGTGCAGGCAAATGACCACCGTAAGCGTCGTTGCAACCAATTAAGCGCCGATTCCAATCAGCGCGACTACGCCCTCGCTGCCTAAGCGACGGCTGGTCTGTCAGACCGGGAACGCCCTCGACCCGGACCCTGGCATCAGCTAGAGGGATCCACCGATGAGTTCGGTCGCGGGACTCATCGGGACACTCACAGCGACTGGGATCGTCATCTCGGCTGGTTTGCGTGACCGGGAGATCCGAGTAGAGGCACAGCGAACTGCGCACGGAGAAGCCTCGAGGGAATGCCGTAGGACCCGGGTTCGATTCCCGGCAGCTCCACCGAAAAGATGCTGGTCAGGACCACAAGTCCTGGCCAGTTTTCTTTTCCCATCAACATCTCATCAACATTCGTCCGTTAAGCTCGCCGCCATGGCATCGCTCCGCAGCGGCACACGCAAGGACGGAACCACCTACGTCCAGGTGCTCTACCGGCTCAACGGCAAACAGTCCTCGACCTCTTTCGAGGATCTGGTTTCGGCGGCGAGGTTCCAGAAGCTGGTCGACAAGTTCGGGCCAGCTAAGGCGCTGGAGACCCTCGGTGCCGATCCGGAGTTCTCGGCCATTACGGTCCACGAGTGGATCGAACACCACA
>CAIWCQ010000295.1 GCA_903911165.1 uncultured Actinomycetes bacterium
CTTTGATGAAGCCGGCGATGCCGGCGGCAGCTTCCAGATGACCCAGGTTCGACTTGATTGCGCCGATCAGAAGTGGCGCGTCGGTGGTACGGCCCCGTCCCAGGACGGTACCGAGTGCTCGCGCTTCAATCGGGTCGCCCAATAGTGTTCCAGTGCCGTGGGTTTCGACGTAGTCGACTTCCTGTGGCGTTATGCCAGCGCTGGAGTAGGCGGCCCGCAAAACCGCCATCTGGGCGGCTGGATTTGGGGCCATCAAACCGTTCGACCGGCCATCCTGGTTGATCGCGGAACCGCGAACCACGGCCAGCACCGGATTCTTGTCCCGCAACGCATCGCTGAGTCGCTTGAGTATCGCCACACCGCAACCTTCGCCGCGTACGAAGCCGTCGGCGGCCGCATCGAATGAGTGGCATGAGCCGGTCGGAGATAGCGCGCCCGCTTGATCGAAGCCCCGGAAGATAGCGGGCGACAATAGCGCGTTGACCCCGGCGGCGATGGCGGTATCGCAGTCGCCCATCCGTAGGCTCTGGCAGGCCAGATGCAATGCCACCAACGACGAAGAACATGCCGTGTCAATGGTGACCGACGGTCCGCGCAAATCCAGGAAGTAGGACAGTCGATTAGCGATGATGCTCAGCGCACCACCGGTGTTACTCCATGCGTCGACTTGGGTCAGATCGTTCGACGCGAGATAGGCGTAATCGGCGGCACATGCTCCAGCGAATACTCCGGTCTGGGTGCGGCGCAGCGACGTCGGCGGTATTCCGGCATCCTCGAGCGCCTCCCACGCGACTTCCAACAGCAACCTTTGCTGTGGGTCCATCTTGGCGGCTTCGCGGGGAGAGAGCTCGAAGAACTCCGCGTCGAACTCGTCGAGATCGGTCAAGAACGAACCCCACCGCGTTGTCTCAGCGAGTGCCGCCGCGGCGTCCGGCGAACCGCCACTGAACGGCGCCCAGCGATCGGCGGGTACTTCGGACACCGCGGAGCGGCCGGCAGAAAGGAACCGCCACAACTCCTCCGGGCTCGAGATGTCCCCGGGGAACCGGCATCCGAGTCCGATGACCGCGATCGGCTCGTCGAGGGCACGAGACTCCGCAAAGCCTGGCGACGCGGTCGTGATCACCGCCGGCGATCCGGTCAAGAAATCCAACAGGGCATTGATGTTGGGGTGCTGCCAGAACTCGACGGGATCAACAGGCCGGCCCAGCAGTTCCGCCAGTTCGCCGGAGAGCACCACCGCCTCGGCCGAGCCCATCCCCAGGTCCTTGAGCGACCGCTCGGGATCCACGTCGGCGGGTTTGCAGCCGACGGTCCTCACCAGGTAGTCGGCGAGCCACTGCAGAAGTTCTTGGCGGGATAGCGCAGCCGCCATGTGTTAGGCGTCCAGTCGTTCGAACGTGCCGTGCTGGTACCTCTCGGCACACGTGGATCGTCGGATTTTGCCGCTGGTGGTCACCGGGATGGAACCCGGGGCGACGAGCACGAGGTCGAAGATGCGCAGGCCGTGGTTTTCCGATACCACCGAGGTGAGCTGACGCTTGATCGCGTCGAGCATCTCCGACGGCTCGACACCGGATTGCGACGGGGCCTTGACCTCGACGATGGTGACCAGTTGTTCGGTGTCGTCGTTGGGGACGGAGATCGCAGCGACGCGTCCCCTGGTGATCTCCTGGATCGTCGACTCGATGTCGTCGGGATAGTGGTTGCGTCCGTTGACGACGAGCAGATCCTTGATGCGGCCGACGATGAACAGGTCCCCGTCGGAGATCACGGTCAGGTCGCCGGACCGCAGCCAGGGACCGTCGGGTGTACCGGGAGTCGGATTCGTGAGGTAGCCGTGGAAGGTGCTTTCGGTGCGCGCCCGGTCGTTCCAGTACCCGGGGCCGACGTTGTCGCCCTGCACCCAGAGCTCTCCGACGCTGCCGTCTTCAAGTTCGGTGCAGGTGTCCGGATCGACGATGCGCACCAGTTGCGTTCCGGTGAGGTTGTAGGCGACCAATTCGGAGGAGCCTGGGGTGTCGGCGTCACATCGCGCGGCCTTGCCCTCCGAGAGCTGATCGCCCACGAACCACGCACTGTGCGAGGGTTCGCCGGCCTTCTGCGCCGCCACGTAGAGCGTGGCCTCGGCGAGACCATAGGACGGCCGCACCGCCGTCGCGGGAAGGTTGAAGCGGGCAAATCGTTCGTTGAAGCGGGCGATAGTCCGCGCGCTCACGCGTTCGCTGCCGTTGTTGATCGACATCACTCGGCTGAGGTCGTGCCCGGCCATGTCCTCGTCGGACGTGCGGCGGGCCGCCAGGTCGAAGGCGAAGTTCGGCGCCGCCGAGAAGGTGTTGGGGTAGTCGGCGAGTTGATGCAGCCAACGTGCCGGTCGTTGCAGAAACCCGACCGGGTCAGTCAGCCAGGCAGGACAGTTCCAGGCCAGCGGCAGAGCGATGCCCAGCATCAGCCCCATGTCGTGATAGAAGGGGATCCATCCCGCGATGTTCATGTCGGCCGGTGGCAGTCCGCCTCGGTCCTCGAAGAACGCGTCAGCGATCTGGTCGAAGTTGGTAAGCAGGTTGCGGTGCGTGATGATCGCGCCGGTTGGCTGCCCAGTGGATCCCGAGGTGTACTGCAGATGCGCGATGCTGTCCGGTGCGTGCGTGCTCGCGCCGATTTCCGACGGCGAGTCCAGGTCGAGCGAATCGACCTCGAGGATCGTGGGCGCGGGATTACCGCCGTCGGCACGGGCATAGGTGGTGATTGCGTCGACGGTGTCGGACGTGGTCAAGATCACCGACGGCTTGCAGTCCCGCAGTGCGGTCGACACTCGCTCGTCGTGTGCGCCCAAGATCGGCACCGGTAGTGGCACTGCGGCGAAGCCGGCCTCCACCGCGCCGTAGTAGGCGACGATGTAGTGGAGGCCTTGCGGGGCCAGAATCGCGGCGCGATCACCGGGTGACCCGCACTGCCGCAGTTCGTCGGCCAGGTTGACCGCTCGCTGCAGCGTCTGCGACCACGTAAGGGTCTCGGAGAAGCCATTCGGGTCCACGGCGTAGTCGACGAAGGTGAACGCGGGGGCATCGGGGCGCTCAATGGCCCGTTTGCGCAGCAGAGCGGGAATGGATGGCACTGCTGTAGTCATCTCTCAACCTTCTTGGGCGGTGGGCGTGCCGACGCGAGTCTAATCTTCCCTTTCCAGACTAACTTCTGGCTTTCGCCCCCAAGATCGCACTGGCGTCCGGCCAGGGGAGAAGATAGTCACGTGGTCAACCCTCCCCTTCCCGCAGACCGACCAGATCGGCTGCCCGCGCCCGCGCCGCCCAGAATTCCGTCCGGCAGTCGCCGCGAGCTCGGCCTGTTCGGCTCGCTGTTCTGCAAGATCGCCGCCCGCATCTGGGGCGTGCCGGAGATCCATCTGTTCACGGTGTTCGCCCAACACCGGCGGCTGTTCTGGTCCTGGGCGCCGTTCGGCGGGGTACTGCTGCGGCGCGGGCGCCTGCCCGGATACGACACCGAAGTGGTGATCCTGCGGGTCGGGCACGTCCGCAACTGCGAATACGAGTTGCAGCAGCACCGCCGGATAGCCCTGACACGCGGTGTGGAACCCGACACCGTGGCGGCGGTATTCGCCTGGCCGGAGCCGGCCGGACTCTCACTTCGTCATCAGGCGCTGCTCTCCGCGGTCGACGAGCTATTGGCTACCCGCACGGTGTCCGATGAGTCCTGGCAGAGGTTGGCGGGCCACCTGGATCACAGACAGCTGATCGAGTTCGTCATGTTGGTCGGTCAGTACGACGCCCTGGCGATGTGGCTCAACACCCTCGGTGTCCCGATGGACTACCCGGACTGAAGCTTGCGGCGCCGGTCCGGTCACCGTCGCGCCGATTGCTGAGTAGCGTCAAACCCACGCACCCAACGACACGTGAGGAGCAGGGCCATGGGCCATGCCGAGGTAGACCAGTCAGTCCGTGAGGCCGGCGCGGCCATGGGCGAAGCCATCGGAGTCTTCATGCTGCACCCGGAGACGTTCGGCGGCAGCATCGCGGCCGGTTATGAAAACCCGTTCGCCGGCTATGTCGCCGGGCGTGGCGGCGTGCTGGGCGAGGCCACCGGGTCGACGGTTGCGGCGGTGTTCACCGTTTTCGAGCCGAACTTCGTCAGCGCCTGCTGGGAGGAGGGTGTCGCGGTACGTGGCGCGGCCGGTGCGGCGAAGGTGTACTGGGATCAGGTGGCCGACTTCGGCCGCAAGTACCTGACCGGAGCCGAAGGGCCCGCGCGCATCGCGCAACTCGGCGAGAAGATCATTGCCACGACGTCTCCGCTGGGACTGCCGATGTTCGCCGGCTATCGGAACATGCCGTTGGCCGGACTAACAATCCACCGTTGCTTCGGCCTTTTATGGCCAACTTATTGTTGCTTGTATATTTTTCTTTAATTAGATATTCGGCTGCTGCAATAAAATCGTTAAAAACAGTTTGCTTTTTTTCAAGCATTCCGGCTTTGTGCCAGTCTTCGCCATACTCACCACCACCGCGAAGGTTGGCAATGACATATACACCACCTTGTTCCAAAAACACAATATTGCTGGTGCTAAAGGATGGAGTGATACTGATATTAAATCCACCATAACCATACAAAACTGTAGGGTTTGTTCCATCTAATTTTAAACCTTTTTTGCTGACAATAAACATCGGAACTTTTGCTCCGTCTTTGCTTGGGTAAAATACCTGTTTGGTTTCATAGTCGGTTAAATCCGTTGGAAAATCAATGGTTTTAAACAACTCCGATTTTCCGTTAGCAATATCATAACGGTTAATAATGTTAGGAACGGTAAAGGATGTAAACTGGTAAAATGTTTCCATATCTTTTTTGCTTCCACCAAAACCACCGGCGGTTCCAATACCCGGCAAGTCTATTTCTTTTTCCTGCTTTCCATCAAGGGTATATTGGTAAATATGGC
>CAIWCQ010000296.1 GCA_903911165.1 uncultured Actinomycetes bacterium
CCCAGTGCCTTCCGGGGCCGGAAATCGAGGTCCTTGGCGAGGTTGCGGATCTCGGTACGCGTGAGTAAACGAATAGTCATTAGTGCTCCTCTATCGCGTCACGTCAGCGTTAGTTGAGTAGCCTTAGTTTTTTGCTGAAATGGCAACAGGAGCGTACCGCACTATGGCGTCGGCGTCCTTTCATCTTTTTCAGGGCAGACCATAGACCTTTTTCAGGGCAGACCGTAGACCCGTCGGGCGGTCGCGGCACTGCTCCGGGCGACCTGCTCGGCCGGGAGATCCAGCAGATCTGCCAGCGCGCGCACGGTGTAGGGCAAGCAGTAGGGCTCGTTGGGGGCACCCCGGAACGGATGCGGGGTGAGAAACGGCGCGTCGGTCTCGACCATCAGCTGATCCGGCGGGATCAGCGCCACCGCGGCGCGCAGTGAGTGCGCGTTGCGGAAGCTCACCGTCCCGGAAAGGCTGAGGATCCATCCGGCGTCGACGCAGGTCTTCGCCATCTCCGGACCCGACGAGAAGCAGTGGAAGATCACCGTCTCCGGAGCACCCTCGGCGCGCAGCACGTCGAGTACCTCCGCGTCGGCCTCGCGATTGTGAATCATCAGCGGCTTGCCGGTTCGCTTGGCAAGGTCGATATGCCAGGCGAAGGCCTCGCGCTGACTGGCCGGCTGTGCACATCCTTCGAGTTTCCCGGGCCAGTACAGATCCATTCCGGTCTCGCCGATGGCCACCACCCGCGGCGCCGATGCCAACTCCTCGAGTTCGTCGCGGGCCGCGGCGGTCAGGCCGTCGGCACGGGTGGGATGCAGACCCACGGCGGCGAAAACCCGCTCATCCCATTCGGTGGCCGCAGCAGCCCAGCGCGCCGAATCGAGGTCGTCGGCGATGGTGACCACCGCCAGCACGCCGACGGCCTCGGCGCGATCGACAACGGCGCGCACGTCTGCGGGAGTGCGCGCGCCGCAGGCGTCGAGGTGGGTGTGGGCGTCGATCAATGGCGTCAACGGCACCGGGGGCGGCGGTGCCGCGCGCTCCGAACGTTGAGTGCCCACCGCAACACCATAGGGTGGTGCTGACATGACCGCGCCGTACTACCTGACCACCGCGATCGCCTACCCCAACGGCGCACCGCACGTCGGCCATGCGTACGAGTACGTGGCCTCCGACGCGATCGCGCGATTCAAACGACTCGACGGTTTCGACGTGCGTTTCCTGACTGGCACCGACGAGCACGGTCTGAAGATGTCCCAGGCCGCGGTCGCCGAGGGCCTACCCACCGCGGATTTCGCCCGCCGCAACTCGGATCGGTTCCAGTGTCTGCAGGAACTGCTCAACATCTCCTTCGACCGATTCATCCGCACCACCGACGAAGATCACTACGCGGCATCGGCGGCGATCTGGCAGCGAATGGCTGATCGCGGCGACATCTACCTCGATTCCTATGCCGGGTGGTACTCGGTGCGCGACGAGCGGTTCTTTACCGAGGCTGAGACAAAGGTCAATGCCGACGGCACCCGGGTGGCGACCGAGACGGACACCCCGGTCACCTGGACCGAGGAGCAGACCTATTTTTTTCGGCTCTCGGCCTACGCGGAGCCACTGCTGTCGCACTATGCCGAGAATCCCAACTTCATCGCGCCCGAGGTGCGCCGCAACGAGGTCGTCAGCTTCGTTTCCGGCGGGTTGCGTGATCTGTCGATCTCGCGCACGTCCTTCGACTGGGGCGTTCCGGTGCCGGGCGATCCGGCGCACGTGATGTACGTCTGGGTCGACGCATTGACCAACTATCTGACCGGAGCCGGTTTCCCGGACACCGAATCGGATCTTTACCAACGGTATTGGCCCGCCGACCTCCATATGATCGGCAAGGACATCATCCGCTTCCACGCCGTGTACTGGCCCGCATTCCTGATGTCGGCCGGAATTCCACTGCCACGCAGAGTCTTTGCGCATGGATTTCTCTATAACCGCGGCGAGAAGATGAGCAAATCGGTCGGCAATGTCGTCGATCCGGTGTCACTGGTGAACAGCTTTGGAGTGGACCCGGTCCGCTACTTCCTGCTCCGCGAGGTGCCGTTCGGTCAGGACGGCAGTTACAGCGAAGAGGGGATCATCGGCCGGGTGAACACCGATCTGGCCAACGAGTTGGGCAACCTGGCGCAACGTTCGCTGTCCATGGTGAACAAAAATCTCGACGCCCGGGTACCGCAACCGGGTGACTTCAGCGCCGAGGATAACGACCTGCTCGAGCTCGCCTACGGCCTACTGGTGCGGGTGCGTATCGCGTTCGACGAACAGGCGATGCACCAGGGCCTGGAGGCGATCTGGCTGATGCTGGGCGCGGTCAACCGTTACTTCTCCGCCCACCAACCGTGGGTGCTGCGCAAGTCCGACGCCGAGACCGACCAGGTCCGATTCCGCACCGTGCTCTACACCACCCTTGAGGCGGTGCGGGTCGCGGCAGTCCTGGTGCAACCGGTGATGCCGGACTCGGCCGCGGCACTGCTCGACCTGCTGGGCCAACCGCCTGGCCGGCGCGACTTCTCCTGCCTCGAGGTGCCGCTGGCGCCGGGCACCGAACTGCCCGCGCCCCGCGCGGTCTTCCCCCGCTACGAGCCCCCGGACTGACGCGATGCGCATCGAGCGACTGGGTGATCTCGGCAGCGCCGACGATGTCCTCCGTGCGGTCGCCGCGGGCGCCCGCCTGCACCGGCTGCCCCCGCCGGCCGCGCTGATCGGCGAGTGGTTCGCCTCCGCGGCGGTGATCGCACCGAGCGTAGGGGTACAGCCGGTCGACGCGGGCGGGGTGTTCCCCGAATCGCCTGGGTTGAGACCGCCGCCGGCCTTCCCCGACGCCGTCGGCGGCGGATGGATCGGTTATCTGTCCTATCCCGACCCCGGCACCGACGACGCGCCGCCGCGAATACCCGAGGCGGCCGGCGGGTGGACCGACACCGTGTTGCGCTGCGACCGCTCCGGCCGCTGGTGGTTCGAAAGCCTCTCCGGGGACGCGCTTCCCGAATGGTTGTCAGCGGCTCTGGCGGTGCCGCCGATTCGGCACCGTTGCACGATCGCCTGGACGGGACCCGACGCCGGTGAGCACCGGGCCGGAGTGCTGTCCTGCCTGGAGGCCATTCGCGCCGGCGAGGTCTACCAGGCGTGCGTGTGTACCGCGTTCAACGGGACCGTCAGTGGTTCGCCCCTGGACTTCTTCGCCGACGCCGTGGCCCGCACCGGCCCGGCGCGCGGTGCCTACCTGGCCGGCGACTGGGGCGCGGTGGCCTCGCTGTCGCCGGAACTCTTCCTGCGCCGGACGGGCACGACGGTGAGTTCCAGTCCGATCAAGGGCACGCTGCCGCGGCACGCGGAACCGGGGCAGTTACTAGCCTCGGCCAAGGATGTCGCGGAGAACATCATGATCGTCGACCTGGTGCGCAACGATCTGGGCCGGGTGGCGGTGACCGGATCGGTCACCGTTCCGGAACTGCTGGCCGTCTATCCCGCGCCCGGTGTGTGGCATCTGGTGTCGACGGTCTGCGCGCAGGTGCCGTCCGATCTCCCGGTATCGGAGTTGCTGGCCGCCACATTCCCACCGGCGTCGGTCACCGGTACGCCGAAAACCCGCGCACGGCAACTGCTTTCGCAGTGGGAACCGCAGCGTCGGGGGATCTACTGCGGGACGGTGGGCCTGGCGTCACCGGTCGCGGGATGCGAACTCAACGTCGCGATCCGCACCGTGGAGTTCGATGCCCACTCCCGCGCGGTACTCGGCGTCGGCGGCGGAATCACTGCCGACTCGGAGCCGGACGCCGAATGGCAGGAGTGCTTGCACAAGGCCGCACCGATTATCGACGTCGCTCAGGACTCCCGGGCTCGCAGAACCGCATCGTAGAGTTCCCGACGCGACGGTGCGCCGACGTGCGCGCCGATCACCCGGGCGCAGGCATCTTTGACCCGCATCCCGTCGGCGATCAGCGCCTCGACCTCGCCGACGAGTGCGTCGGGGTCGACGCTGGGCGTCGCGCCGGCCAGCACCACGGTGATCTCGCCGAGCACGCCGTCGGCCGACCACCGGGCGAGTTCGGCCAGGGTGCCGCGACGGATCTCCTCATGGACTTTGGTCAGCTCCCGACAGACCACGGCACGACGGTCCGCCCCCAGTCCCTCGACCGCGTCGGCCAGGCAACCCGCCAATCGCCGCGGCGATTCGAAGAAGACCACGGTGCGCGTCTCGGCGGCGAAACCGGCAAGCCACGCTCGCCGGGCCGACGGCTTCCGCGGCCCGAACCCCTCGAAGCAGAACCGGTCCGAGGGCAGTCCGGAGACGGCCAGCGCCGTGGTCACCGCTGACGGTCCGGGCAGGCACGACACCGTCAACCCTGCCGCTACACACGCCGTCACCAGCCGGTATCCGGGATCGTTGAGCAGCGGCATTCCGGCATCGCTGACCACCAGCACCGTCGCTCCGGCGGTGATCTCGGCGACCAGACCGGGCACCCTTTCTGCCTCGTTGCCGTCGAACATACTAAGGACGCGGCCGGTGATGTTCACACCCACGGAACGTGCCAGGGTCCGGATCCGGCGGGTGTCCTCGGCGGCCACCACATCGGCCGTTCCCAGCGCTTCGAGCAGGCGTTTCGAGGCGTCATCCGGTTGGCCCAAGGGGGTGGCACCAAGCAGCAGACGACCGGGGCTCACTCCCACACCCTACGATCGCAGGCGTGAGTGCCCCGGTCGATGAGCGCGTAGAAGCGGAACCGGCCGCCGGTCAGGTCAGCCCTGGACCGCTGGTACCCGTTGCCGATTTCGGGCCCGCCGACCGTCTGTGGGGCTGGGCGGCGACCGCGGTCGTCACCGCTCTGGCGGCGGTGACCCGGATGATGAACCTCGGCTCACCCACCGACGCGGGCACGCCGATTTTCGACGAGAAGCACTACGCCCCGCAGGCCTGGCAGGTGCTGCACAACTACGGCGTGGAGGACAATCCCGGCTTCGGCCTGGTGGTGCATCCGCCGATCGGCAAACAGCTGATTGCACTCGGCGAGGCGATGTTCGGCTACACCGGCCTGGGCTGGCGATTGAGCAGTGCAGTGTTCGGCATCATCCTGGTGGCGTTGGTGGTTCGTATCGTCCGGCGGATCAGTCGTTCGACACTGATCGGCGCCATCGCGGGCATGCTCGCGGTCTGCGACGGAGTCAGCTTCGTCGCCGCCCGGACCGCACTGCTTGACAACTTCATGACAGTGTTCGTGGTAGCGGCGTTCGGTGCGCTGATGGTGGACCGGGACCAGGTCCGCGAGCGAATGCATAATGCGTACCTCGAGGGCCGGATCGCCGAAAACCCCTGGGGCCCAAGACTTGGCGTGCGGTGGTGGCGATTCGGCGCCGGTGTGCTCCTTGGGTTGGCCTGCGCGACGAAATGGTCCGGGCTGTATTTCGTGGTGTTCTTCGCGCTGATGTCTCTGGCTTTCGATGTCGCGGCCCGCCGCGCCTACCGGGTGACCCAGCCGTGGGCAGGTGTCCTGCGGCGCGACCTCGGCCCTGCGGCCTGGGTGTTCGGACTTGTTCCGCTGGCGGTGTACCTGCTGGCGTACGCGCCCTGGTTCGCCTCCGAGACGGCGGTCAATCGTCATGAAGTGGGCCAGGCCATCGGCCCACGGCAGTGGTACCAGCCGCCGGATGCCATCAGATCGCTGTGGCATTACACCTACAAGGCCTATCACTTTCACTCCACCCTGACGAACTCTGAGGGCAATCACCACCCGTGGGAGTCCAAACCGTGGACGTGGCCGATGTCGTTGCGACCCGTGCTCTACGCCATCGATGATTCCGGCGTGCCCGGTTGCGGGGCGGCGTCGTGCGTCAAATCCGTGATGCTCGTGGGTACACCCGCGCTGTGGTGGCTCGCGGTACCGGCGCTGCTGTACGCCTGCTGGCGCGCCTTTGTTCGCCGCGACTGGCGGTACGCCGTCGTGCTGGTGGGGTATTGCGCGGGCTGGCTGCCGTGGTTCGCGGCGATCGACCGCCAGATGTACTTCTTCTATGCGGTGACGATGGCACCGTTCCTCGTCATGCTGATCGCCCTGATTCTGGGCGACATACTTTTCGCCCCGAGCCGCAACCCGCAACGCCCCAATGCGGAGCGGCGAACCCTCGGCGTGATGGTCGTCTGCTGTTATTTGGCGCTGGTGATCACCAACTTCGCCTGGCTATTCCCCATCCTGACCGGCATCCCGATCTCGCAATCCACCTGGAACATGCAGATATGGTTGCCGAGTTGGCGCTAGCTTGCGAGATCGAAGTGAGCACCGCGTCGCCCCGTGCGCCGGCTAACGCCGGATCGCGTTGACACCGGCGATCAGCAGATCGCGGGCCCGTTGGGTGTTGACCGCAACCACCGGTTGGCCCGGTAGCACCAGCGGATTTGCCGAGACGATCACCTGGTAGTCGTCGAAGTGGGCGGAGTAGTTGTATACCTCGCCGGTACGTGGCTTTCCATCGACGACCGTCTGAATCACCCGGTGCACACCGATGGTCTCGGTCCCGGTGATATTCGGCACCTCGACGGCTTCGACCGTGCCCTGCACCGCATCGCCGGCGAAGACGACCTTCCGGCAGTCGGATCCGGGTTCGATCACCGGTACCGCCTCGTTGGTCTGGACCGCGATGACGATGAACCGGTTGCCCTCACCCTCGGCCGAGACCGCCGCCATGTTGCCCTCGGTGCCCGCCGGCACCAGCTGGCCGGTGGCGAACCGAGCGCAGGCCGAGGGCTTGAACGTCACTGTGTCGGGGAGTTTCTGGCCACTGAGCACGCGGGGGTCAATTCCGGTCGGAGCGATCTCGGTGAGAGTGAACTGCGGGCCGAAGCTCGCCCTGACGTCGGAGATTGCGGCGATGTCGGCCGCCGGGCCGCGACCGGAGCCGCAGCCGATCAGCACGCCGGCCAACACCAGCACGCCGAGCACTCCGCGGACGATCATCGCCGTCAATCTACCCACACCGGCCCGCTCAGTCGCGCAACGCGGTCACCGTGGTGGCCAGTAATTCGGCGACGAATTCCGGGCCGAGCGGAGGGTGCGGCGAACCCGGGTCGGTGACAACCGTGACGAGCGCCGCGTGATGATCCAGGTACGCGACAGCGGTCATGACGTCCGAATTGGTCTCGGCGCCGGATTCGACAACGGTGCGGGTGCGGGCCTGCCACGCAACGGTGTCCGCTCCGCTGACGGTGGGGGCGCCGGTCCGCCGGACTTCAGCTCTAGTGTGAACGAAAAGCATTGCCCACGAACCGCATTGATCCAACAACTCAGGTTCCGGCGTGGCTGCGGTGATCACCGCAACATAGACGGTGCCACCCGGACCGGATGCCGATAGACCGCGCGCACCGCGATCCGTCGGTGCGGGATCAGCCAATTGGGCGCACTGCGGCGGGTCGGCCGTCCAGCCCGTTCCGAAACCCCACAGCGACACCGCGCTGAGTGGCCCGCGCAATTCAGCCACCTCGTAGCCGAGTGGCAATGCCGACCGAACCCTGATCACATTGCCGGAGTGGATGGCGCGTGGCGCGCCTGAGGCATCGAGTGGCGGCGGGGGCGGCGAGGATCCGCAGGCGGCCAGGCCAAGTGCCACCACCAGACCCACCACCCGTCGGCGCACGTCGACTTCGTATCACGACCCGGGGCCGACGGCGGGGAGACAGCGCCGGAGGCCGGACACCTTCAGCGGTTGAGTCTCCAGATGTGGATGGCCATCACCGTGGCGAATCCGCACCACAGCGGGTAGGGCGCCAGCGCCGCACCGAGCATAGGTTCGGCCACTGCGGCGCGTCGGGCGAGATCGGCGCTGCTGGCCGTCAGCACCGCCGCCGCGGCCGCCGCCGCGCCAGGCTTGCGCATGCCGAAGAAGATCCAACTCCACCCGGCGTTGAGGACGAGGTTGACACCGAGAGCGCCGATGTAGGCGCGCGCCTTGGCGTCGTCGCCGCCGGCTCGGAATCGGTTGATCGCCGCCGCCGAGGTGACCGCGATGTCGGTGTAGAGCGCTGTCCAGGGGATCGGGAACACCGCGTTCGGCGGCACATAGCGCGGCTTACGGATCTTGGCGTACCAGTCGTCAACGCCGCCGCCGCTGGCAACGCCGCCCGCAATGGCCGCACCCACCACGGCCAGAGACGTCCCGAGGATGGTCTTGCTCATATTCCCAATCTACCGCCGGGACGATCAACCCGCCGCGCGGACGACCTGCC
>CAIWCQ010000297.1 GCA_903911165.1 uncultured Actinomycetes bacterium
ACTCCCAATCACCGGCCCCGGATTGGATGCGCAGGATCTGTTTGGCATGGTTCCACTCATAGAGCGCACGCGCCTCGTCCACACCTTCGTAGCACTGCAACCGCACCAGATCTGAGCCGGTGCACTGCGCCACGGCACGGGCCAGCTCGGTCTTACCGACGCCGGCGGGGCCCTCAACGAGAAGTGGTTTTCCGAGCCGGTCGGCCAGGAAAACCGCTGTTGCGGTGGCGGTGTCGGGCAGATACCCGGTCTCGGCAAGTCTGCGCGCGACATCATCGATGTCGGCGAACAGCGGTGCCGTACGTGCCTGCGATTCAGTCACTGTTCTCCATGCGGTCAGGTCTCCATGCGGTCAGGCGGGTCGGGTGTGGCCATCGCCGATGACGATCCACTTGGTCGAGGTCAGTTCGGGCAGACCCATCGGTCCGCGGGCGTGCAATTTCTGGGTGGAGATCCCGATCTCGGCACCGAAACCGAACTGCTCGCCGTCGGTGAACGCAGTGGAGGCGTTCACCATCACCGCCGCTGCATCCACCCGTTCGGTGAAGCGGTGCGCGGCCGCCAGATCGCCGGTGACGATCGCCTCGGTATGGCCGGTGCCGTAGGTGTTGATGTGCTCGATGGCATCGTCGAGACCATCGACGAATGCCAGCGCAATGTCCATCGAGAGAAACTCGGCGCGCAGTTGTTCCTCGGTGGGATTGTGGTGCACGGTGACCCCGGCCCGCTCCAGGGCACCAACGAGCCTCGGTCCGGCGGTGTCGGCGATGCTGGCGTCGATCAGCAATGTCTCAGCGGCATTGCAGACACTCGTGCGACGGGTTTTGGCGTTCAACACGATTCGCTCGGCGACGTCGAGGTCGGCGTCGGCGTGAATGTAGACGTGGCAGTTACCGACACCGGTCTCAATGGTCGGCACGGTCGCGTCACGGACGACAGCGTCGATCAGTCCCGCTCCCCCACGCGGGATCACCACATCGACAAGCCCTCGGGCCTGAATGAGCGCGGTAACGCTGGATCGGTCGGCACACGGGAGCAACTGCACCGCGTCGGCGGGCAGGCCTTCGCCACTGAGTGCACCGCGCAACACTGCGACCAGTGCCGCATTCGATGCCGCCGCCGATGAACTGCCGCGCAGCAACACCGCGTTGCCGGATTTGAACGTCAGTCCGAACGCATCGACGGTCACATTAGGTCGGCCCTCGTAGACGATCCCCACCACGCCCAGTGGCACCCGCTGCTGACGGATCTGCAGGCCGTTGGGCAGGGTGGATCCCCGCAATACCTCCCCGATCGGGTCGGGCAGGCCGGCAACTTGACGCAGCCCCGACGCGATCCCGTCGACGCGTTGCGCATTGAGCGCAAGGCGATCCAGCATGGCCTCGGGCGTGCCGGCCCTGCGGGCAGCCGCCAGATCCTCGGCGTTAGCGGCCAGGATCGCCTCGACATGGGCTAACACGGCATCGGCGGCGGAATGCAGGGCCCGGTTCTTGGCCTCCGTCGTCAGCGA
>CAIWCQ010000298.1 GCA_903911165.1 uncultured Actinomycetes bacterium
CCGGTCGCCTCCGCCGACGACGATGTGACCTGGGCCTTGCCGGTGCCGACCGGGGTCGGCGTCACGGTGTCTCCCGGGATGGAGATTCGGCAGCAGGCCACGGTCTGCACGTTGGGCTTCGTCGATCCGATCGCGCGGGTGGGCTATTCGGCGGGGCATTGCCGCGGCGCCGGCCCGGTCACCGACCGATTGGGCCGCGTCATCGGGGTGGTGACGAGTTCGCGGGACAACACGCCCGACGGCTCGGTGGTCCGGGTGGACGAGGTGATCTCCGACTACGAGACCATCAGCCTGTCCGCCGATGTCTCGATTACCAACGTCCTCCCGGGTGGTCGCCCGCTGGTGACCGATCCTGTCCCGCCACTGGCGGCCGGACAGCCGGTCTGCCACTTCGGCGTCGTCACCGGTGAGAGTTGCGGGATCGTGGAACGGGTCAACAACGGCTGGTTCACCATGACCAACGGTGTGGTCAGCCAGAAGGGCGACTCCGGCGGTCCGGTCTACACGCTGACCGCCGACGGCCGGGCCGTGATGGTCGGAATCTTCAACAGCACCTGGGGCCGGCTGCCCGCCGCGGTCTCCTGGCTGGCCACGAACCAGCAGGCTGCCGCCGACGGCGCCGCGCTCGGCAACCTGCTCACTACCGCAGGCCGGACCGCCGGGAACTAGAACACGTTCTAGCCAGGTGCCGTCCCCGCAGATATCCTCAGCGGAATGACCGACCACGAACCGTCCCACCACGAACCGCCCCACCGCGAACCCGCCGGCGGGCACCCCCGCCGCCGGTCACCCGCGAGCGGCCTCGACATTCCTGTGACGATCGACGCCGGGTCGGTGACCGAGTGGTCCGACGAGGTCGATGTCGTGGTGATCGGCTTCGGGATCGGGGGCGGCTGTGCGGCGGTGACCGCGGCCGCGGCCGGTGCCCGGGTGCTGGTTCTGGAGCGCGCCGCCGTCGCCGGTGGCACGACCGCACTTGCCGGTGGGCACTTCTATCTTGGCGGCGGAACCGCGGTGCAGCAGGCCACCGGCCACACCGATACCGCCGAGGAAATGTACAAATATCTGGTCGCGATGTCGCGGGATCCCGAGCATGACAAGATCCGCGCCTACTGCGAGGACAGCGTCGAGCACTTCAACTGGCTCGAGGATCTCGGCATCGCCTTCGAGCGCTCCTACTACCCGCACAAAGCGGTGATCCAACCCGGCACCGAGGGCCTGATGTACACCGGCAACGAGAAGGTGTGGCCGTACAAGGACATGGCCGTGCCGGCTCCGCGCGGCCACAAGGTTCCGGTGCCCGGGGACACTCAGGGCGCGGCCATGGTGATCGACCTGCTGGTCAAGCGGGCGGCTGAACTCGGGGTCGAGATCCGCTACGAGACCGGCGCGACGAACCTGGTGACCGAGCACGGACGCGTCGCCGGGGTGGCGTGGAAGCGATTCACCGAGACCGGCACCATCCGAGCCCGCGCCGTGGTGATCGCCGCGGGCGGGTTCGTGATGAACCCCGACATGGTCGCCACCTACACCCCGGAACTCGCTGAGAAGCCGTTCGTTCTGGGCAACACCTACGACGACGGCTTGGGCATCCGGCTAGGTGTCTCGGTCGGCGGCGCCACCAAGCACATGGATCAGTCGTTCATCACCGCCCCGGTGTACCCGCCGGCGATCCTGCTGACCGGACTCATCGTCAACAAACTCGGCAACCGGTTCGTGGCGGAGGATTCCTACCATTCGCGGACGTCGGGTTTCGTGATGGACCAACCCGACCACGCCGCGTTCCTCATCGTCGATGAGGACCATCTGCAGCGCCCGGACTTCCCGCTAATCAAGTTCATCGACGGCTACGAGACTGTTGCCGAGATGGAGACGGCCCTCGGGATCCCGGCGGGAAACCTGGTCGCTACCTTGGCCAACTACAACAAGTACGCGGCCGACGGCGACGACCCCGAATTCCACAAGCAGCCGGAATACCTTGCGCCACAAGACAATGGACCGTGGGCGGTCTTCGATCTCTCGCTGGGCAAGGCGATGTATTCCGGCTTCACCGTCGGCGGGTTGGCCACCAGCGTCGACGGCGAGGTACTGCGGGCGGACGGCCAGGTGATCGGCGGCCTGTACGCGGCGGGGACGTGCGCGTCGAATATCGCCCAGGACGGCAAGGGCTACTCCAGCGGAACGCAACTCGGTGAGGGGTCGTTCTTCGGCCGCCGGGCGGGCGCGCACGCGGCAGCGGGCGCGCAGACGCTGTAGCGCATGCGGCAGCGGGCGCGCAGACGCTGTAGCGCATGCGGCAGCGGGCGCGCGCTAGTCGACCTCCCAGCCGCCGTCGCCGAGCAGTCGCAGGTGCCGGTCATGATGTTGCGCCACGGTACTGCGGTGGGTCACCGAGACCAGGATGCCGCGGGGTAACCGGGTGCGCAGCAGGCGGTAGAGGGTGAACTCCTGGCCCTCATCCAGTGCGGCGGTGGCCTCATCGAGGAACACCACCCTGGGCTGCTGCAGCAGCACCCGGGCGAACGCGATCCGTTGCTGCTCGCCCGGAGACAGCGTCTTGGACCAGTCAAGGTCCTCGTTGAGCCGGGATCCGAGGTGTCCCAGCGACACCTCGTCGAGGGCGGCGATCAGCCGCTCGTCGGCGATGTCTGCTTCGAGTTTCGGGTAGGACAGCACCGCCCGCAGATCACCCAGCGGCAGGTAGGGAACCTGGGAGAGGAACATCTCATCGCTGTCGTCACCGGGTCGGCGCAGGGTGCCGGTGGCGTACGGCCACAGCCGCGCGATGCTGCGCAGCAGGGTGGTCTTCCCGGATCCGGACGGTCCGGTGATCATCAGAGACTCGCCGGGTTCCAGGCGCAGCGCCAACGATTCGATCAGCTGACGGCCGGCCGGGTTGCGAACCTCCAGATCGCGCAATTCGATTGCGCCGTCGGCACTTTCCTCGGTCTGCAGCCGAGGCAGCGCCCGGGCCGCTTCGTTGGCCTCGACCAGACCGTCGAGCCGGATGATGGTGGCCCGGTAGGAGGCGAACGAGTCGTATACCGCGCGAAAGTACGACAGTGAGTCATGCACGCTGCTGAACGCACTGGAAGACTGGGTGACGTCGCCGAAGGTGATCTGGCCGTTGAAGAGTCGCTGCGCCTGCACGATCAGCGGCAGCGGATTGATGGCCTGGGAGATCGACTGGTTCCACCCGAGCAGCACCAGGCTGCGTACCACGAAGCTGCGATAGTTGGCGATGATCGCCATGAAACGCGTTCGCAGCACGGCACGTTCGGCCCGCTCGCCCCGATAAAAACTGATGGACTCGGCCGCGTCGCGCATCCGCACCAGGGCATAGCGGAAGGCGGCGTTGGTGAGTTCGTTGCGGAAGCTGAACCGGATCAGCGGACGGCCGATCCAGAACGCGACCACGGTGGTGGCGACGACGTAGAGCAGCGCGATCCAAAACAGCGCGTGATCCACCGTGACCCCGAACACCGTCAGCGGGCCGGACAGGTTCCACAGGATCGGGGTGAAGGCCACCACCGAGACCATCGCGCCGATCGCCCCGAACAGCAGTGTCGACGCGGTGCCGACAGTGGGGGCGTTCGTCCCCTGCCCGGTACCGGTGGTGAACGCGTCGATGTCGAGCTGGATGCGCTGATCGGGATTGTCCACCGGCTCCTCAAGGAACCGGCCGCGATAGAAAGCGTCGCCGCCCAGCCAGTCCGAGGTCAGCCGGTCCGTCAGCCACACCCGCCAGCGGATGATGAAGCGCTGCATCAGGTAGATGTCGAGAATCTGGCGGCCCACGTAGAGCCCAGCAATCAGGCCGAATGTGATGATCGCGGCCCAGAAACCGCGCACCCCGGACTCTCGCACCGCCTCGTTGCCCGCCGCGTTGCCCTCGAAGGCGACCTGCAACGAGGAGTACAGGTCGTTGATGTAGTAGCTCAGCAGGACGTTGAGCCGCACGGCGATCAGGCTGGAGAACAGCAGCACGCCCAGCCAAGCCCACACCGCGATGCTGTTGCGACCCCGGAAGTAGCCGCCGGTGACACGCCAGAACTGCCGTCCCCAACTGGTGTAGCGGGCCAGCAGCACCAACACGATCACCGAGACCACCGAGGTGATCAGCCAGGCCTTGCCGGCCCACAGCAGCGAGGTCGGGATCTCGTTGGCCCAGTCCAAGGAGGGTTCGTAGAGTTCCATCGCGGCCCAGCCTTACAGGCAATCGCTCAGACCGGTGCTGGTTCAGGTCGGTCGACCCGCCCAAGCCGCCATGCTCCGTCGCCGAGCAGTTCGAGGTGCTGTTCGTGGTACTGGTCCACCGCCGGCCGGTGGCTGACACTGACCAGGACCGTCTCGGGCAACTCGGTGCGCACTAGGTCGTACACCACGAATTCCAAACCCTCGTCGAGTGCCGAGGTGGCTTCGTCGAGCAACGCCACCTTGGGCCGGGTGAGCAGGATCCGGGCGAACGCCACCCGTTGCTGCTCGCCGGGTGAGAGCACCTTGGCCCAGTCCTCCTCCTCGTTGAGCCGATTCGTCAGGTGCGGTAGCGCCACCTTCGCCAGCACCTGTTGCAACTCCTCGTCGCTGATCTCCCCGGCGGCGGCCGGGTAGGAGACCACCGTGCGCAGGTCACCCAGCGGCACATAGGGCATCTGGGACAGGAACATCGTCTGGTGCCCGTCGGCGGGCCGCTGCACCGTCCCCGAGGTGTACGGCCACATCTGAGCCAGGCTTCGCAGCAGCGTCGTCTTGCCGGTACCGGAACGCCCGGTCACCACCATGGAGTCGCCCGGTTCCAGCCGCAGATCGAGTGGGTCCACCAGTTGACTTCCGCCCGGTGTGCGCACTTCGACCCCGCGCAGTTCCAGCGAGCCGTCCGGGCTGTCCACGGTTTCCAGGCTCGGCATCTCCCGGGCAAGGTGGTTGGCTTCGACCAGTCCGTGCAGTCGGATGATGGATGCGCGGTAGGCGGCGAACTGGTCATAGGCGTTGCGGAAGAACGACAGTGAGTCGCTGATGTTGGAAAACGCGCTCGCCGACTGCGTCACGTCACCAAAGTCCATTTTGCCGCTGAACAGGTTCGGCGCCTGCACGATCAACGGCAATGGAGTGATGATCTGGCTCATCGCCAGGTTCCAGCCGGTGAACTGCAACGTCCGGCGAACATAGGCCCGGTAGTTGGTGATGATGCTGTCGTACCTCGTGCGCAGCAGACCGCGTTCGGTGGTCTCGCCGCGGTAGAAGCCCACCGCTTCGGCGGCGTCGCGAAGACGCACCAGCGCATACCGGAACGCCGCGTTGGTCAATTCGTTGCGGAAGCTCAACCGGATCAGCGGTCGCCCAATCCAGAACGCCACCACGGTGGCGAAGAACACGTAGACGAACGCCACCCAGAACAACGCTTTGGGCAGGGTGACCCCGAAGATCGTCACATCGAACGACAAATTCCACAGGATCGGGATGAACGCCACCACCGTCGAGACCGAGGAGACGGCTCCGAACAACAGCATCGACCCGGTCCCGACCGTGGGTGAGTTCGGCGAGCCGCCGGTTCCGGTGGTGAAGATGTCGACGTCGGCCTGGATGCGCTGATCCGGGTTGTCGGTCTGGGAATCGGTGAACCGGCCGCGGTAGTAGGCCCGGTCGCCCAGCCAATCTCCGGTGAGACGATCGGTCAGCCAGGTGCGCCAGCGGATGATGAAGCGCTGGGTCAGGTAGATATCGAGCATCACCTGGCTGATGTAAATCGTCGCCAGAATCCCGAAGATGATCAGCGCGTTCCAAAATCCGCGGATAGCGTCGGCGCGCATGACCTCCTCATTGGCGCTGGTGGCCTCGAAGGCCACCTGCAACGAGGTGTAG
>CAIWCQ010000299.1 GCA_903911165.1 uncultured Actinomycetes bacterium
GAACCGGTGGGCAAGTGACGGTGACACTCGACCCGGACCTGGTGGCTGACATCGATACTGCGCCGCCAGCCGACGCCGCCGGCCCGGTGGCGACCTGGTCGGCCCGCGCCGGCGCGTTCACCATCGACGTGTTGTTCGGTCTCGGCGTGCTGATCGCCGCCGGACTGGTGGCGGTATCGGCGAGGCCGCAAGGCTGGCTCTGGTGGCTGTGTGTGGTGGTGGCCGTCGGGGCGCTTGTGGCGATCGCGGTGAACCGTTTTCTGCTGCCCGCGACGCGTGGGTGGAGCATGGGTCGTTCGGTCTTCGGTATCGCGGTGGTGGGTACCGGGGGTGCCGGGGGTGTCGGGGGTGTCGGGGGTGCCGGGGGTGTCGGGGGTGCCGGGGTCGGTCCGGGGCGTTTGGTCCTACGCGATCTGGCGCATCTCCTCGACACCGTGCCGGTGTTGCTCGGATGGCTCTGGCCGCTGATCGACTCCCGGGGGCGAACCTTCGCCGATCTGCTGACCGGTACCGAGGTTCGCCAAGTCGATGGCCCGCGCCCCGACTGGCGTCGGCGCGCACTCGCCGCGATCGCTGCGGCCGCTACTGTGTCCGCGGCGATCGCAGGTGCGGGATACCTCGGGGTGTACCGACCGGAGTTGGCTGCCGCCCAGGCGCGAGAACAGATCGCGGTGCAGGGCCCCAAGATCGTCGAGGAACTGCTCACCTACAAGACCGCGACCATCCAGGACGATTTCGCCCGGGCCCAAACGTTGGTGACCGACGGCTACCGGCCGACCTGGACCGCCCAGCAGGAGGCCACCCGCAAGGCCGGCGCGGTGGACAACGTCTACTGGGTGACCAACGGTGCGGTACTGAACTCGACCGCAAACCGGGCGGTGATGCTGATGCTGCTGCAGGGCCAGCGCGGCGCGGCGGGCGGCCAACGCTTCATCTCGGCGTCTGTCCGGGTCTCTTTCGAGAAATCCGGATCGGGACAGTGGCAGGTTTCCGACCTCACCGTGCTGGCCCAGCCCAAGTCCGGCGGGGCCGGCGGATGAGCCCGCGCCGCAGGATCTCCCCGGATGCGCAGGATTCGTTCGGACTGCCCCCGCTGCCGCCCGGGCGAGCCAATCCTCTGGCGGGAAGGTGGTCATGGCTCGCCGCGCTCGCCGCAGTGGTGGTGCTGGCCTCCGTCACGGCGGCCGCGTTGATCGTGACCAAGCACGAGACGATTCGTCGCGCACAGATCCGGGACGCGGATGTGCTCACCTTCGTGAACTCGTTTGTCACCGCGTACACATCGCCGGATCCGTTCAACGCCAACCGTTACGCCGATCAGATTCTGGCGCAGGGCACCGGCGAGTTCGCGACCCAGTTCGGCGACAACATGAACGCGGTGGTGTTCCAGGTGGCCCAGGCCGAGCGTGGATTCGGAACTGTTCAGGATCTCGGGGTCGAGCGGTGGAACGACGACGGCAGCGCTGACGTCATCGCCGTGTCGATGATGACGACCAAGATGCCGAACGGCACGACGGTCGAGAGTGGAAACCGGTGGGTGGTCACCGCGACCAGGGAGGGGGAGCAGTGGAAGGTCAGCAACCTGTTGCAGGTGATCTAAGCGAGGAGGCCCCCCCCGAGGGGGCCATCCCCGAGGAAGGCCCGACCGACGAGACTGTCTCCGACGAGACTGCCCCCGTGGAAGATCCGTCCGAGGCGGGCCCGGCTGCCCCGTCGTGGTTGCGGCGCAACTCGCGTCGCGTCGCGTTGCTGTCGTCCGTGGGCCTTTTCGTGGCGGCCGGCGCATTCGCCGGTGCGACGGCCCAGGCCTACCTGATGGACCGCGCGGCGGTGGCACTGAAGGAAAAGGTGGCCCGCACCGCTTCCGAGGCGATCACCACGCTGTGGAGTTACACCCCGGCGGACATGGACAAGCTCTCTGAGCGCTCGGCCAAATATCTCGGCGGAGATTTCGGGCAGCAGTACCGCCGGTACGTCGATGCCATCGCACCCGAAAACAAACAGGCCGAAGTGACCAGCAGCACCCAGGTCGTCGCGGTGGCCGTGGAATCGCTGCGCGGATCGGAGGCTACCGCCATCGTCTACACCAACACCACGTCGACCACACCGAAGAGCAACAACATCCCGTCGCTGAAATACCTCTCCTATCGGCTCGAGTTGCAGCAGCAGGACCGGGAGTGGCGGGTCACGAAA
>CAIWCQ010000300.1 GCA_903911165.1 uncultured Actinomycetes bacterium
CACGAAAAAGGCGGCCCACACGAAAAAGGCGGCCCCCACGAAAAAGGCGGCCCCGGCACAGTGCCGGGGCCGCCTTTTTACGGACTCAGACGCCGGTGCGGGCCCTGGTCCGGGCGTTGCGGCGCTTGAGAGCGCGGCGCTCGTCCTCGCTCATCGCGCCCCACACGCCGGCGTCCTGGCCGGACTCCAACGCCCAGGTCAGGCACTCGGTGGTCACCGGGCAGCGATTGCAGACGAGTTTCGCATCGGCGATCTGGGCAAGTGCCGGACCGCTGTTCCCGACTGGGAAAAACAGTTCCGGATCCTCGTCCCGACAGACCGCCCTATGACGCCAATCCATTTTCGTTCACTCCTTACCGTTTTCGGTGGGTGCAGCAGGGGAGCGGTAAAGCCGGTTGCTCCCGGGTGTTAACGCGTGCACACACAAATGTTGTCGCACTGTTACCTTCGATGGTTTCACAGGCTCGACGGTTGTCAAGAGAACTCCAGTCAACCGTGGGCAATCTCACTCAAAGGGGTGGTTGCCCGTGCCCTCACCTGTTGTACTACACTACCGCCGATCGCGCTAGATGTAAGGCTATTTACCCAGTTCAGCGGGCATATCGCGGGGCGGTGCGACCACCGCGAGCGCGGCCGGGACGGCGGTGAAAACCATCTCGTCACGCATGCCCAGGAAGTCCCCGTCGACCTGGCAGGCGATGGGTTCGGCGGCGGTCACCCGGACCCAGGGCAGGTCGTCCTCCCGGATCAGGTTCGGGCCCTTGATCGCGGCCTTCCGAGCCAGCATCCGGCGCACGACGAGCAGGTTCGCCACCACATTCATGCTGGTGACGGCAAAGACGCCCAGGCCGGTCTCGAAGGTCGTATCCGGATTGGTCCACACCGGCCTGCTGTTGGCGTAGGTCCAGGGGCTGGCGTTGGAGACGAACGCGAAATGCACACCCGCGACGGGTTCGCGATCGGGCAGGCTCACCGTCAGCAGCGGGGCGTCGCGCACGCTGCCGAGCATTTCGCGCACCGCGATGCGGATGTAGCGGCCCGCGGTGACCTTGCGGCCCTTGGCGCGCTGGGCCTCGACGGCGGCCACCACGTCGCCGTCGACGCCCATTCCGGCGGTGAAGACCGCCCAGCGTTCCACGCAGTCCATCAAGCCGATGCGCCGCCACGGCTCGCCGCGGCCGTGCGCGCCGAGGAGGTCGATTAGCTGATTGGTGGCCTCGATGGGGTCGGCGCTGATGCCCAGTGCGCGGGCGAAGACGTTGGCTGATCCACCGGGAACCACCGCGACCGCGGGCAGGGTGGCGGGGTCTGGCCGGCTTGGTCCGGGCGCGCCTAACAGACCGTTGACCACTTCGTTCACCGTGCCGTCGCCGCCGTGCACGATGATCACGTCGGTGCCGTCGCGCTTGGCCGCCTCAGCGATCTCGATCGCGTGGCCACGGTGGTCGGTGTGGCTGATGACCAGTCCCACCCGGCTCTCGAGCGCATGCGCCAGCAGGTCGCGGCCGGCCGGCGTCGTCGAGGTGGCGTTCGGGTTCACGATCAGCACGGCGCGCACGGGGACTGAGCCTAACGGCACGTTTAGGCTCTGGGTCGTGGTCGTTGAAACCGGAGCCGACGCACCGCGGGTGGTCCGGGCCGCCGCGGTGCTGGTGGGCCTGGAGGGCGTCGCCGCGGTCGCCGCCGCGTTGACCTTCATCGTGCGCGGATTCGCCGGATCCGACCGGCACATCGTCAACGGGTTCGGCAATGCCGCGTGGTTCGGCATCCTCGGTTCCGGCGTGCTGGCCGCGGCGTGGGCGCTGTGGACCGGACGCCGGTGGGGCCGCGGCATCGCGGTGTTCACCCAATTGCTGATCCTGCCGGTGACCTGGTACGTGGCTGTCGGGTCGCACCGATGGTTCTACGGGATCCCGGTCGCGGCGGTGGCACTCGGGGCGCTGCTGCTGCTGTTTAGCCCGGCCGCGCTGCGCTGGATGTCCTATCCACCGGCCGATGCCGATAACTCCGGTCCAGCCAGCCCGTAGGTGTGTTCACTGCGGCACTCCTAGCGCGGCGAGGATGGTCCGGAACTTCGTCGTGGTCTCCTCGACTTCATCGCCGGCGTCGGACTCAGCGACGATCCCGCCGCCGGCCTGTGCCACCACACTGCGGTTGTCCGCGGACAGTTGAGCGCCCCGGATCGCCACCACCCATCGGCCGTCGCCCCGGGAGTCACACCATCCCACCGCGCCGGCATAGAAGCCGCGATCGCCCTCCAACTCGGCGATCAGGTCCACCGCGGCTGCGGTCGGGACCCCTCCGACAGCAGGGGTCGGATGCAGCGCCAGCGCGAGATCGATTGCGGTGGTTGATGTGTCGCGCAACGTTCCGCTGATGGGGGTGCACAGGTGCCACAGCGCGGGGGTGTGGCTCAGCTGGGGTTCGGGCGCGACATCGAGATTGCTGCACAGCGGTTCCAGCGCAGCCCGCATGGTGTCGACGACGAGATCGTGCTCGTGGCGGTTCTTGGCGGAGTCGGCCAGCGCGGCGCCATTGGCGGCATCGTCGTCGGGATCAGCACTGCGCGGCGCCGATCCGGCGAAGGGGTGACAGTAGACCCGGTCTCCGGTGCGGGCGACCAGAAGTTCGGGGCTCGCTCCCAGCAGTGTCGCACCGGCGAAGGGCGCGCCCGCCGCAGACAGATCGCTCAGATATGCGGTCGCGCCCGGGTCGGCCTCGATCAGCCGGTACAGGATCGTCAGCGGGTCCAACGGATCTTCGGCGCGCAGCCGCAGCGCCCGGGCCAGAACCACCTTCTCCAAGGGGTTTTCGCGATCGCGGAGTTGCTGCAGTGCGGCGATGATCCGGCTGCGGTGGACCTGTGGGGTGGGCAGTGTCTCGACGATGCGTACCGCGGGCATCGCTGCGTCCGGTCGCGTCGGCAGCGTGGCGCTCACGCTGATGGGTTCGATCAGGGCAGCGGCGTGGCGCATGTCGAACGGCAGCGCACCCACGATCAGTTCGGCACGGCCGTGCCGCAGGGCGGCTGCCGCGGTGTCGACGTCGTCGTATCCGGTCCTGATTCCCTGTGCAACAACGGTTTCGACGGGTCCAGTCACAATGAAGGACGCCCGTTGTGTCACGTCCCGATGTCCGGCTTGTGGTAGGTGGTCAGACCCAAGCTCGACAACTGACGGACTCCGTACTCGAAGCCGCACACCGCCACCGAGGCGGTACCGAAGCCGTAACGGACACCCTCGCTCAACGGCTGTTCCACCCAGCGGGTGAGCACCGAGCGGGAGAAGTGGCCGTGGCTGACGAAGACCACGTCGCGGTCGGTCATCTGCTCCAGCGCGAGGGCGACCGCACGGTCGGCGCGTGCGCTGACCTCATCGACGCTCTCTCCACCCGGACACCCGTGGGTCCACACCAGCCAGCCCGGGGTCGTGGTGCGGATCTCGTCGGTGGTCAGACCCTCGTAGTCGCCGTAGTCCCACTCGGCGAGCAACGGGGACACCTCGTCGACGGTCAGGCCGGCCAGTTCCGCGGTCAGCAGCGCGCGCCGTCGCGGGCTGCTGATCACGATCGGGTCGTTCAGGCCGAGGTGGGCGAGGGTGTCCGCGGCCCGCCGAGCCTGTTCACGGCCTTCGTCGAGGAGGTCGATATCGGTGCGGCCGGTGTGCTTGCGGTCCCGCGACCACTCGGTCTCGCCATGGCGTAACAGGACCAACCGGTGATTGCCATCGCTCACGTTCACCGATTGTGCCCGAACCTGGAACACTGAGTCAGGTGACCCGAGTATTGGCGGTGGCCAACCAGAAGGGCGGGGTGGCCAAGACGACCACGGTCGCCACCCTGGGTGCGGCGTTCACCGAGGTCGGCAAGCGGGTGCTGCTGGTCGACCTCGACCCCCAGGGCTGCCTGAGCTTCTCGCTGGGTACCGATCCGGACAAGCTGCCGGTGTCGGTCCACGATGTGTTGCTCGGCGACGTCGAACCGGACGCCGCGCTGGTCCAGACGCCGGAGGGGATGACACTGCTGCCGGCCAATATCGACCTCGCCGGAGCCGAGGCCATGCTGCTGATGCGGGCCGGGCGTGAGTACGCCCTGCGTCGGGCGCTGGCCAAACTGGCCGACCACGACTTCGATGTGGTGATCATCGACTGCCCGCCGTCGTTGGGCGTGCTGACCCTCAACGGATTGACCGCCGCCGACGACGTGATCGTGCCACTGCAGTGCGAGACGTTGGCGCATCGCGGCGTCGGGCAGTTCCTGCGCACGGTTGTCGACGTGCAGCAGATCACCAACCCGGATCTCAAACTGCTCGGTGCGCTGCCGACCCTCTACGACGCGCGTACCACCCATAGTCGCGATGTTCTCTTCGATGTCGCTGATCGCTACGATCTGCCGGTGCTGGGCCCGCCGATCCCGCGGACGGTGCGCTTCGCCGAAGCCAGCGCATCGGGTTCCTCGGTGTTGACGGGCCGGAAAAACAAGGGCGCCAAGGCATATCGGGAATTCGCTGCTGCGTTGCTCAAGCATTGGAAGTCCGGCAAGAAGCTGCCGACGTTCAGCCCCGACGTCTAGCCCCGACGTCTAGTCCCGACGTCTAGCCCCGACGTCTAGTCCGGCCCGAAACCGGCGATCGCGGCCCCGCGCTGTTCGATCACCATCGTTCCGTTGACAGCCGGGATCACCGGGCCGTCACCGGCCGGATGGCTAAGCGGGATCAGTTTCTCTACGACGCCGTCGTCGGGGTTGACGACGGCCAGGCCGTCGGCGACCGGAACCAGCAACTGGTCGGCCATCATCGTGGCCGGGCCCAGCGCGGTGGTGCTGCGAAAGGTGTAGCGATAGTTCAGTTCGTCGTCGAACACCATCACCGCGGTGCCGGTCCACCAGGTGATGAACTCACCGGCCCGGGTTACCGCCGGGGCGCGCCCGGTCAGCGTCGGCGGCGAGTCCAGTGGTGTCTGGGAGACCACGGTGCCGGTGTCGTCGTAGACGTTCACCTGTGGGCGCGGAGTCGGCAGGAACACCGCCGTTGTGGTGCCAGCCACCGCCAGCACCCGGGCCTCGGAGTCGATGGCCAGGCCGGGCAACTCGACGTCCTTGGTGTCGGGTTCGTCCTCCTCCTTGGCCGGCTTGAGCAGGGTCAGCCGCAGTGTGTTGTCGTCGGGGCAGACCTCGAGTACCGAGGCGGCGGCGTCGCTGGCCGCCGCGGACATCAGCGCGCAACCGGTTCCGACCCCCTGGTGTTCGGGCTTGATCCGGGCGTCGAGCTCGCCGTAGGACAGCATCCGCACCAGATCCGAGCGCCACAGTTCCAGGCGGGTCGGTCCGGCCGAGAGCACCGCGCTGCCGCTGGAGGTCACCACCACCTGATTGTCGGCATAGCTGGTCCGGGTCGGGCCGCGCTGACCGGTGCTGGCCTTGATCCCGCTGACCTGGCCGCAACCTCGCGAATCGGGGTAGACCGCGACGGCGATGTCGTAGACGTAGGACAGCGCGCACAGGTCGGTGTCGCGGGCGTAGACCCAGCGCTGCTGGCCGGTCTGCGGATCGAGGCCGGCGACGGTACGGCCGTCGCCGGTCACCACCGTGCCGCTCACCACGACGGGCGCCAGGGTGCGGGGGCTGCTGGCGGTCCAGCGCTGCGGCAGTTCCGCCGGCACGGTATCGGCCTGAGCGGCAGTCACGGTGGCATCGGCTGCGGGCCGGCTGATCGTCGCCCGCGCAGAGCTGTGCCACCAGAACGTCGTAATGAACACCGCGACTGCAGTCGCGATCGCCGCGGCGGCGATCAGATCACCTCGGGTGCGGCGCTCCGGTGCGAGCAAGGTTTTTCAGTTCGGGGTTGCGCCGGCCTCGGCCGCATTGCGCGGACGGCGACGACGCCGACGTCGCGCGGCACCCTCGCCGGCAGCGGCGGACGACTCCGGATTCGCGGAAGCTGCTGCGGCAGAAGAATTCTCGACGTGGCCGCTGGAATTCTCGCCGCTTCGCGTGCGCTGCCGCGACCGGTTGCGGCTGGGCCGCGATGCATCGCCGCTGCCGGAGCGCGCCCGGTCGGTGGAGCTCACCCGGGTCTCACCCCGGGTCTCACTTCGGGTCTCACCCCGGGTATCGCCGCGGCTCGGTCGCGGGCTGCTCGACTTGCGGGCACCGCCGATGGTGCCGACCGCGTCGGCGGGGATACCGAGTTCTTCGTAGAAGTGCGGAGAGTTGGAGTAGGTCTCGGCCGGATCCGGGCGGTCAAGCTTGAGTGCGGTGTTGATCATCGACCAGCGCTCAAGTTCGTCCCAGTCGATCAGTGTCACGGCCACACCGGTCTTGCCGGCCCGGCCGGTCCGGCCGATGCGGTGTACGTAGGCCTGCTCGTCTTCGGGGATCTGATAGTTGATGACGTGGGTGACGTCGTCGATGTCGATGCCGCGGGCGGCGACGTCGGTGGCGACCAGCACGTCGATCTCACCGGTGCGGAAGGCTTTGAGCGACTTCTCCCGGGCGATCTGGCCGAGGTCGCCGTGGACGGCGCCGACTTTGAAGCCGCGTTCGGCGAGTTCGTCGGACACCTTCTGGGCGGTGCGCTTGGTGCGGGTGAAGATCATCGTCGCGCCGCGGCTCTCGGCCTGCAGAATGCGACTGACCATCTCCACCTTGTCCAGGGCGTGGGCGCGGTAGGCGAACTGCTCGGTGGTGTCGTGGGTGGCCGACCCCTGCACGCCCTCGGCGCGGATGTGGGTCGGCTGGGTCATGAACGTGCGTGCCAGGGTGATGATCGGGTCCGGCATGGTGGCCGAGAACAGCATCGCTTGGCGCTGGGCGGGAATCTGACGCAGGATGCGTTCGATGTCGGGCAGGAAGCCCAGATCCAGCATTTCGTCGGCCTCGTCGAGCACCAGCACCGACAGCCCGCCGAGTCGCAGGTGGCCCTGCTGGGCGAGGTCGAGAAGGCGGCCCGGGGTGCCGACGACGACGTCGGCACCGGCCTGCAGCGACTCGATCTGCGACTCGTAGGGCCGACCGCCGTAGATGGAGATGACGCTCAGCGGGCGGCCGCCGTCGGTCCGAAGGTATTTGGCGGCACCGGCAAGGTCGTCGTGGACCTGCATGCACAACTCTCGGGTGGGCACCACGATCAGTGCGCGCGGCGTTCCGTCCAGTGGGCGGTCCGCGGCGGCACCGGTGGTGATGCTGTGCAGCAGTGGCACGCCGAAGGCGAAGGTCTTGCCCATGCCGGTGCGCGCCTGACCGATCAGGTCATCGCCGGCTAATGCCAGCGGCAGGGTGAGTTCCTGAATCGCGAAGGCGTTTTCGATGCCCTGCTCGGCGAGTGCCCGGACGATCTCCTCGCGGACGCCGAGATCGGCGAATCGCATCGGAGGTTTTTCGACAGGGGCGGGTGGTTCGGCCCCAGTAGTTTGATCGGCCCCAGTAGTTTGATCGGTTGGCGTTTCTTCAGAAGAGATTGTCATGTAGCGGCGTATGGCCTTTCCGTTGTCATTCCTTGTGCTTTGTCACGCGCGCACGAGTTCAGACGTTCGGAATGGGTGGCCCTGCTTTCGGGGCGGGCCCACTGCGTGCACGCACATTACCGCTCTTCATCCTACCCGCTGCGGGCTGATAAACCGATCCGCGTCGGCGCTACAGTGGCCCCATGGAAGCGACGCAGCCGATTTCGCGGCAGACGGTTTCCGCCGACCACCCCGGCGTCAATGAGTTGTTCGCGCTTCTCGCCTACGGCGAGGTGGCGGCGTTCTACCGGCTCACCGAAGAAGCCCGGATGGCACCTGACCTGCAGGGCCGCATCAATATGGCGCGGATGGCCGCGGCTGAGATGGGCCACTATGACGTTGTGCGCGACGCCCTTGAGGCCCGCGGGGTGGACGTGCCGGCGGCCATGGCGCGCTACGCGTCGGCGCTGGAGCAGTACCACCGCCTGACGATGCCCAGCACCTGGCTGGAGGCTTTGGTCAAGACCTATGTCGGCGACGCCATGGCGGCTGACCTGTATCTGGCGCTTGCCGACTCGCTGCCCGACGAGGTGGCCGGGGTGGTGCGTGAGGTGCTGGCCGAGACCGGGCACTCGCAGTTCGTCGTCGCTGAGGTGCGCGGTGCGGTCACCGCCAGTTCGCGGCAGCGCAGTCGGCTGGCGTTGTGGTCGCGCCGCCTGCTCGGTGAGGCCATCACCCAGGCACAGTTCGTGCTCGCCGACCACGACGAACTGGTGGACCTCGTGCTCGCCGGCGGGGGATTGGGTCAGCTCACCGATTTCTTCGACCGACTGCAGCACACCCACGGCGAGCGGATGCGCCAGCTCGGCCTGGCCTGACGATCGGGTCTATCGGTTACAGGTCGTGCTGATGCTGAAGGCAGTGTCGGCGGCGACCGTCGCACCGGCGGCGTCGGTGATCCAGCAGTTCAGCTGACTCCCGCGGCTGTTGGCGGTCACGTAGTTGACCGGCAGAGCGGGTGTCAGGGTCAGGGTCCACGGCAGCGTCACGTTCTCGAGGGTGCGCAATTCTCCGGTCTCGTCGGCGTAGACGACGGTGACCGGATCGTCGTGGCGTTGGTTGCCCGCCACCGTGTAGACGATCTGTCGCAGGTCCGATCGGGCGCGGCCGGCGGGTGCCACCGACTCGATGCGCACCGGGATCTCCGCCGCCGGGGGGTCGACGGTGGCGACGACGGTCCGGGTCGGCGGTGGGCTCTGCGGATCCGACGTGGTGGCCGCGCCGCCGGACTTGATGATGAACATGGTGGCGGCGACGATTCCGAGCAGTCCGATGACCGTCGCGGCGACCCGGGGCCAGCCTGCTTCGGTTCCCGCGTGGTCTCTCACAGACCAAGGGTAGGAACGTCCCCGCGGCGGCCCGGTCCGCGGCGCGCGGGCCGTTGCCATGCTGTTACCGCAGCTTGACGCCTTCTTTGCCAAACGGTCCCGGCTGGCCGGAAGCCGCCTCGGACCGTCCACTAGCCTTCAACACGTCGCAGCCGAACGGAAAGGGGCCTGACGTGGAAGTCAAGATTGGTGTCTCAGACAGCCCGCGTGAGATCGTCTTCAACAGCGCGCAGACGCCCGGCGAGGTGGAAGATCTGGTGCAGGCGGCACTGGCCGGCGCGGGTACGTCCGCGGTGCTGGCACTAACCGATGACAAGGGCAAACGGATTCTGGTGCAGGCCCCCAAGATCAGCTACGTCGAGATCGGCGCGGCGGATGTGCGCCGGGTCGGGTTCGGGATCGCGCCGGGGGCCTGAGGCGTCTCGCGCCGGGGGCCTGAGCCTTTAGGACTTGGCCAACGGCACGTGTGACAACCCGCCCCAGGCGAATTGCACGGTGCCCTCGACCGCAGCGTCCTTGGAGATCGGCCGGTCGGCGTCCAACCAGTAGCGCGCGCAGTCCACGCTGATCCCGACCAAGCCGACGGCAATCATCCGCGCACGATGCGGGTCCAGCCCCGAATCCCGGCTGATGAGGTCGAACACCGCGTCGGTGCACGCCTCGGTGGCCACCTTCACCTGCGCGGCCACCTGCGGTTCGTTGCCGTAGTCGTTTTCGAAGATGAGCCGGTAGCCCTGACTGTCGTGCTCGATGAAGTCGAAGAAGGCCTGGATCGCCGATCGCAGTCGCTGACGGTTGTCGGTCGTGGTGCGCAACGCCTGTCGCACGCCCGAGACGAGGATGTCGACGTGCTGGTGTAGCACCGCCAGGTAGAGGTCGAGTTTGCTGGAGAAATGTTGGTAGAGAACGGGTTTGCTGACGCCGGCCCGGTCGGCGATTTCGTCCATGCCGGCGGCGTGGAAGCCCTGCTCGACGAACACCGAGCAGGCGATGCCGAGCAGCTGGCCTCGGCGCTCGTCGCGGGGCATCCGGCCACCGCGGGCGCGTTTGCGTTCGCTGGTGGGGGTCGGATTGCTCACCGAAGCGACACTACTACTGTTCGTCGGCGCGCCTCGGGGCCCGTCGCGCGCGCCCCGGGGCATCTGCGTCCTCTGTTATGCCATTCTGGTTCGGTGACCAACGAGCCGGGGCCGCACGTCGGTGGGCGTGTGCCGGTGCTGGGCAACGACCGCAATGAGCCGTTGCGGGCACTGCGCGATCCGCTGGCCGGCGACCCCGGACGGCTCCGCTCCAACCGTGACCAGCACAGTCAGTTGCGAATGCAGAGCCCGCTGGGCCGGTTTCTGGCCACCTACGGGTGGCGCGCGTACGCGCTGCCGATCCTGATCGTGCTCACCGGCGTGGTGGCCTATCAGACCATGACCGGCACCTCGGTGCCGGTGGCCGAGGATCAGGTGAAGGGTCCGCCGACGATCGGGTCGACCGGCACGACCATCATCGGCGCGCCGCCGCGCGGACTGACCGAGTTCGATGCCAACCTGCCCGCCGGCGTGCTACCCGCGGGCGGGCCATTCACCCAGGCCGGTGACAAGACCTGGCGGATCGTGCCGGGGACCACCTCGAAGGTGGGTGTGGGCTCGGCTAAGACGTTCACCTACACCGTCGAGATTGAAAACGGCGTCGACACGTCGTCTTTCGGTGGCGATGAGGGGTTCGCGCGGATGGTGACCGAGACCCTGGGCAACCCGAAGAGTTGGACCCACGACCCGCAGTTCGCTTTCGAGCGAATCGACGACCCGGCCGTTAAGCCCGACTTCCGGGTGTCGCTGACGTCGCCGATGACGGTGCGCGAGGGCTGCGGCTACGAGATCGAGATCGAGACGTCCTGCTTCAACCCGGTTTACGGACCCGATGCCGACCCGCGGGTATTCATGAACTCTGCCCGCTGGGTGCGCGGCGCGACGCCCTTCCAGGGCGACATCGGCTCCTACCGGCAGTACCTGATCAATCACGAGGTCGGCCATGCCATCGGCTACGTCACGCATGAACCGTGCGACCGCGACGGGGCGCTGGCGCCGATCATGATGCAGCAGACCTTCTCCACCTCCGACAACGACGCCGCCCGATTCGATCCCGAGTCGGTCAACCCGGACGGAAAGACCTGCCGGTTCAACCCCTGGCCGTACCCGATCGCCTGACGGGTTTTGCCGGTTCCGCCGGTTCCGCCGGTTCCGCCGGTTCCGCCGGTTCCGCCGAGCGTGCGCAAAGTGCGCGCCCTGCGCGGCGCGTCGGTGTACCGACACGCACGCTCGGCGGGGAGGCGACAATGGATGCCATGACCTTGCCGCCGCTGGTGTCCCCGGCAGCTGAACTCACCCGCGACGAGGTTGCCCGCTACGGCCGGCACCTGGTCCTTCCGGGCATCGGCAGCGACGGGCAGCGGCGCCTCAAGAACGCCCGCGTGCTGGTCGTCGGGGCGGGGGGCCTGGGTTCGCCGGTGCTGCTCTATCTGGCCGCCGCCGGTGTCGGCACGCTGGGCATCGTCGAGTTCGACGTCGTCGAGGAATCCAACCTGCAGCGCCAGATCATCCACGGCACCTCCGATATCGGCCGGCCCAAGGCGCACAGCGCGCGCGACTCCATCGCCGCGATTAACCCGCTCATCGCGGTGGAGCTGCACGAGACGCGACTGGACGCCGGCAACGCTGTCGCGTTGTTCGCCGACTACGACCTCATCATCGACGGCACCGACAACTTCGCCAGCCGGTATCTGATCAACGACGCGGCCGTGCTGGCGCACAAGCCCTACGTCTGGGGTTCCATCGAGAGGTTCTGCGGTCAGGTCACGGTGTTCTGGGAGAACGCCCCGGACACCCCGGACGGCGGGCGGCGGGGTCTGAACTTCCGCGATCTCTATCCGGATCCGCCGCCGCCGGGTGCGGTGCCGTCGTGCTCCGAAGGTGGCGTGCTTGGCGTGCTGTGCGCCTCGATCGGCTCGGTGATGGCCACCGAGGCGATCAAGCTGATCACCGGCGTCGGCGAGTCGCTGCTGGGCCGGGTGCTGATCCACGATGCGTTGGCGATGAGCCACCACACCGTCGCGATCCGCAAGGATCCCCAGGCGCCGGTGGTCACCGCGCTGATCGACTACGACGCGTTCTGCGGGCCGGTCTGCGACGTCGCGGGGGTGGACTCGACGATCACCCCGTCGCAGTTGCATGACCTGATGGCGTCGGGGGCCGCGGTCGCCCTGATCGACGTCCGGGAACCTGCCGAATGGGCGATCAACCGCATCTCCGGCGCGGTGCTGGTACCGAAGCCGGCCATCGACTCCGGCGACGCCCTGGCCGGGCTGCCCCGGAACGCCACGGTGGTGCTCTACTGCAAAACCGGGGTCCGGTCGGCCCAGGCCCTCGCGGCGCTGCACCGGGCCGGATTCGGCGATGCGCTGCATCTTGGCGGCGGCATCGTGGCCTGGGCCCGCGAACTCGAACCCGACATGGCGATGTACTGACGGTGTCCTGTCGTCGGCACGCCTTACCCTGGCCAGTGTGATTGACGAACGCCCACCTGAGCACGTCCTGGCGACGTTCGGCGTGAAGTCCGGCGAGCCGACCCCGGTGGGTGCGGGCTGGGAGGGTGGCTGGCGGATCGGCGAGGTGGTGCTGTCCCAGGTCACCGATCACGCCCGGGCCGCCTGGTCGGCCAAGGTCCGCGAGACGCTGTTCGTCGACGGGCTGCGGCTGGCCCGGCCGGTGCGTTCGACCGACGGGCGCTACGTGGTCTCGGGCTGGCGCGCGGACACCTTCGTCGCCGGGGTGCCCGAGCCGCGCGACGACGAGGTGGTGGCGACCGGCGTCCGGCTGCATGAGGCCACCTCGAAGCTGGAACGGCCCCGGTTTCTGACCCAGCTACCGGTGCCGCCGTGGACCGACGTCGACGTGTTTACGGCCGCCGACCGCGCCGCCTGGGAGGAACGGCCGCTGGCGAACCTGCCGCTGGGGGCACCGGTGTTGCCGGAGACCGACGATCGCCTGCAGGCGCGCGAGTTGCTCACCCAGTTCGCCGGGCTGCGAAAGACGACCAAGAGTCCGCCCCAGCTGGTGCACGGCGACCTGTACGGCACCGTGTTGTTCGCCGGCGCGGCGGCCCCGGGCATCACTGACATCACCCCGTACTGGCGGCCCGCGTCCTGGGCGGCCGGGGTGGTTGTCGTCGACGCCCTGTCGTGGGGTGACGCCGACGAGGGTCTGGTGGAGCGGTGGGACGCGTTACCGGAGTGGTCGCAAATGTTATTGCGCGCGTTAATGTTCCGCCTCGCGGTGCATGCCCTGCATCCGCTATCGTCGGGGGAGACCTTCCCGGGACTGCTGCGGACTTCGGCGTTGGTTCGGATGGTGCTCTAGGCGAGCATGTCCCGGATGGCGGCGGCGGTCTCGGCCGGTTTGGCCAGCGGAACCATGTGTCGACAGTCCAACTCCAACAGCCTGAAGTCAGGGCCGAGTCGTTCCGACAATCCGTTGATCAACGCCTTTCCGACATACGGCGGATCCGAGCGGGCACCTTTGAGCAAGGTGGTCGGAATTCGGTTGTGGGGCAACATAATAGGCCGAGCTAGCTCGCTCCAGTAGGACATCATCGCCGCTACGCAGATCCGCCAGCGGTACCGGCCATCGGGTGACTCGACGAGATGCTCGGTGAGTTCGTCGTCGATAAACTCGGCCGGTACGTCGGCCCAGGCGGC
>CAIWCQ010000301.1 GCA_903911165.1 uncultured Actinomycetes bacterium
AGGGCCCATAGTTGTTGGAGCAGTTCGAGATGGTGGCGGCGATGCCAAAGGATCGCACCCACGCGCGGACCAGCAGATCCGCGGCGGCCTTGCTGGCGGCGTACGGGCTGGAAGGGTTGTAGGGCGTAGTGGCCGTGAAGCGGACGTTCTCGTTCAGCGGCAGGTCTCCGTAGACCTCGTCGGTGGAGATGTGGTGTAGCCGGACGCCGTGTCGGCGCACCGCCTCGAGCACCGAGAAGGTGCCGTCGACATTGCTTCGCAGGAAGGGGGCCGGGTCCGCCAGCGAGTTGTCCACGTGGGTTTCGGCCGCGAAGTGGACCACCGCGTCGCTTGTGCCGACCAAGCCCTCTACCAGCGATTCGTCGTTGATATCGCCGTCTACGAGGCGGATCTGATCGCCCAGGGTGTTCAACGACTCCGCACTGCCCGCGTAGGTCAGCGCATCGAGCACCGTGACGTCGACGTCGGGGCGGTCCCGCACTGTGCTGTGGACGAAGTTCGCTCCGATGAAGCCCGCGCCGCCGGTGACCAAGAGCCGCATCAGGGGAGCCTATCGGGTGCATTTTGGAGAAGCGCGTGCACAGCGGGTATCGTCAACCCTCGGTGCGGTGTTCGCGCCGACTCTTGCGTGCCCTGTCCTGGAACGAACTTTTCCTCTGGCTCACGTGCGGTCGGGCAAAGGCTGCCCGGGAACGACAAACAGCGCAAGAACAAGAATCTGTGAGGATATGGGCAAGAAAGACGGTGCCATCGAGGTCGAGGGCCGCGTGGTTGAGCCCCTTCCCAATGCGATGTTCCGCATTGAGTTGGAGAACGGTCACAAGGTACTCGCCCACATCAGCGGCAAGATGCGGCAGCACTACATCCGCATCCTGCCCGAGGACCGGGTAGTAGTGGAGTTATCGCCCTACGACCTGACCCGGGGCCGCATCGTCTATCGGTACAAGTAGCGCCCCAATCCGGCTACGACACAGCCGCGACCGACACAGACCGGCTACGACACAGGCCGGGAACGACAACTGACAAGAACGACTAGAAGGATCAACAGGCCGTGAAGGTGAACCCGAGCGTCAAGCCGATCTGCGACAAGTGCAGGGTGATCCGTCGTCATGGCCGGGTAATGGTGATCTGCCCCGATCCCCGCCACAAGCAGCGCCAGGGGTAACCTGCCCCGGCCGGCACAGCGCCGTTGCCGGCGCCGGATGCACGTGCGCCGAACACAACTAAATGAAGACCTCCCAGAACCAACACTCGGATACGCCGGGTGCGCACGCCCGGAACGGAGGCCGGGCCCCGGAAACCTCCGGGATGGACTGGGAACAGACCTCCGCAGAAAAAAGAGGAACGCCGACACATGGCCCGACTAGTGGGCGTGGATCTTCCGCGCGACAAGCGCATGGAGATCGCGCTGACCTACATCTACGGCATCGGCCGTACCCGGTCCCAGGAGATCCTGGCCGCAACCGGAATCGACCGGGATCTTCGGAGCAAGGATCTCACCGACGATCAGCTGACCCAACTGCGCGACTACATCGAAGCCAATCACAAGGTCGAGGGCGACCTGCGCCGCGAGGTTCAGGCCGACATTCGGCGCAAGATCGAGATCGGCTGCTA
>CAIWCQ010000302.1 GCA_903911165.1 uncultured Actinomycetes bacterium
TATCGGCGATGACAGCACCCGACGCGGACGCCGGCGAGCTTTACCAGTCCGCGCTCACCCACCCCGGAATTGCCGAGTTCCCCTTCGAGCACGCGAGAATTGCCCTGGCACAGGGAATGTGGTTGAGAAGGATGCGGCGAAACACCGACGCGCGCGCCGCGCTGGGAGTTGCCGCGGATGGTTTCGATCGACTGGGTGCGCACCCGTGGACCGAGCGCGCGCGGGCCGAACTGCGGGCCGCCGGTGCCTCAGCCAAACAATCCTTGGGTGAACCCGCCACGCTCAGCGCTCAGGAGCGCCTGATCGCCGAACTTGCCGCCGACGGACAGACCTCCAAAGAGATCGCCGCCCACCTCAGCATCTCAGCGCGCACCGTCGACGGTCACCTGTACCGAACGTTCCGCAAGCTGAACGTCACCACCCGCGCCGGGCTCAGTAAGGCTCTGCTGCACTACGATTCGGGGCCGACCGGAGTCGGGATCCGCTAGTCCGCCTCGGCAAGTCGTAGCTTGAGCGACTCGAACTCATCGGAGATGCTGGTGGGCAACTTCTCACCGAGGAAGTCGAACCACTCCTCGATCAAGGGAAGTTCCGCGCGCCACTCTGCGGTGTCGACGCGCAGTGCCTCGGCGACGTCGGACTCGGAGACGTCGAGCCCACCGAGGTCCATATCGCCGATCGCCGGCACGACACCGATCGGGGTCGAGATGCCCTCGACCTTGCCCTCGACCCGTTCGACGATCCACTTGAGCACCCGGCTGTTCTCGCCGAAGCCAGGCCACAGGAATCGGCCGTCGTCGCCGCGGCGGAACCAATTGACGAAGAAGATCTTCGGCAGCTTCGAGGAGTCGGCGTTCTTGCCGAGGTCGATCCAGTGCTGGCAGTAGTCACCGGCGTTGTAACCAATGAAGGGCAGCATGGCCATTGGATCGCGGCGCACGGTGCCGACCGTGCCCTCGGCTGCTGCGGTCTGCTCACTGCCCAGGGTGGCGCCGATGAATACCCCGTGTTGCCAGTCGCGAGCCTGCGTCACCAGTGGCACCGTCGTCTTGCGTCGGCCGCCGAACAGGATCGCCGAGATCGGCACGCCCTGCGGATCATCCCATTCCGGCGCCAGGGTGGGGCACTGCGACATCGGCGTGCAGTAGCGCGAGTTCGGATGAGCGGCAGGATGATCGGACTCCGGAGTCCAGTCCTGTCCCTTCCAGTCGATTAGGTGTTCCGGTTCACCCTCGAGGCCCTCCCACCACACGTCACCGTCGTCGGTCAGCGCCACGTTGGTGAAGACGGTGTTGCCGCCGGCGATCGTCTTCATCGCGTTCGGGTTGGAACTCCAGTTAGTGCCCGGTGCCACCCCGAAGAATCCGAACTCCGGGTTCACCGCGTACAGCCGACCGTCGGCACCGAATCGCATCCAGGCGATGTCGTCGCCGAGGGTTTCGGCGCGCCAACCCGGAATTGTCGGCTGCAGCATCGCGAGGTTCGTCTTGCCGCACGCCGACGGGAACGCCGCCACCACGTAGTGAGCCTTATTCTCCGGGGAGATGAGTTTGAGGATCAGCATGTGTTCGGCCAGCCAGCCCTCGTCGCGGGCCATCACCGAGGCGATTCGCAGCGAGTAACACTTCTTGCCCAGCAACGCGTTACCGCCGTAGCCGGAGCCGTAGCTCCAGATCTCGCGAGTCTCCGGGAAGTGGCTGATGTATTTGGTCTCGCTGCAGGGCCACGCGACGTCGGCCTGGCCCGGTTCCAGTGGCGCACCCACCGAATGCAGTGCCTTGACGAAGAACCCGTCATCGCCGATTTTCGCAAGCGCCGCCGTGCCCATCCGGGTCATGGTCCGCATCGACACCACGACGTACTCCGAATCGGTGATCTCCACCCCGAGTTTCGGATCGTCGGCACCGAGTGGGCCCATGCAGAACGGCACCACGTACATGGTGCGACCGCGCATACACCCCCGGTACAACTCGGTCATCGTGGCGCGCATCTCCTCGGGCGCCATCCAGTTGTTGGTCGGACCGGCGTCGGCCTCACGAGCCGAGCAGATGAACGTCCGGGACTCAACGCGGGCCACATCAGAGGGCTCCGAGCGGGCCAGGTAGGAACCCGGCTTGTCCGGTGCACTCAACGCGGTGAAGGTGCCGGCAGCCACGAGTTGGTCGCACAGACGCTGATACTCCGCCACCGAACCGTCAGCGAACACGACCCGATCCGGTCCGGTGAGTTCGGCGACCTCGCGGACCCAGCTGAGCAAGCCGGCGTGCTTGGTCGGTGCGTTGTCCAGACCGGGAATGGTCGCTGAGGTCATTTGGTGTCTCCCACTTGAGTTGCGATCAGATTAACGCGGGCGCGCAGCCCGCCGCTAAACCGCCCGCAGTTAACCGCAAAGCCGTCCAGGATCAGATTATGTCCGATCGCGCGACGGCCCAATCCCCGAACGTGCCGCCAGGGCGGTTTCGGCCGCCAGCAGTTGGATCACCAGCTGATCGTCCAGGGCCGCACGCAGGCCGGCGGCCAGCTCCGCTGACCACCGATCCAGCGCCGCACGCTCGGCCACCAGGCTGCGGGTTCGGATCACCCAGAAGGTCATTGCGATGCCGGCCGAGATACAACCCGCGACGACGGCCGGCCACCAGGCGGGCACCAGATAGACCAGCGACCGCCCCACGGTGAACGTCACTCCCAGACCGAAGCCGACGCTGAGCAGAACGGCCAATCGGTCGTGCGATCGCGGGTGGCCGAAGCGCGGCAGATACGACTCGAGCGCCGGACACGGCGGTGCCGATGCCGAGAACGGCCCCGCCGGGATACCGACGAGGCGGGGTAGCGCCGTGCTCAGGGTGGCGTCGAACTCCGCTGCCACCTGCGTTGACCGGCGATGCGCCCGCGAACAGAACGCATCGACCCCGCCCCGCGGCACCCCGGCCGCCTCGTGGCGCAATTCGGCACGCAGGTTCGCGCACAGTGCGCGAGCCTGCCCGCCGAGGTGCACCCGCGCTTGCTGAATCCGGCTGCGCAGCAACAACGTCCGTGCGGCACGCGATCGCGGCGTGAGTTCGCCGCCGCGGGAACGCTCCCGCCCGCAGAGGGTCAGCGTCGCGAGCACCGCCCCGGCAAGCCGGTCCAGCCTCGCTGCCCCGATCTGCGGGTCGGCCGCGACCCCCACCCAGGCCAGATGCGGATAGCGGTTGCGGTTGGCCTCGAGTACCTGCGGCCAGGTGCGGTGAACGTCGATCTTGGACACCGCGCCCACCACCGCGTCGGTGTCGGCCGCAGCGTCATCGAGTAAGGCCGCGTCGGCGTCGGCCATCGGAGCGGCCGCGGAGCTGACGAAAACCACGGTCGCTGACCGCTCGCCGGGGCCGAGACATTCGACCACGCGATACCCGGGACCCAACCGCACCTGCAGTGCGCGGGCCACTGCGGTCACGCCGGCCAGTGCCGGGCCGGTCACCAGGATGGTTGGGCGTTCGCTCACGGGCATCGGACGGCCCGCCGCCACAGCCGCAACTCACCGCGCACGATGTCGGCAGCGCAGGCACGGTGCAGCACCGCCACCGGGCCGCGCGCGTAGCGCTGAAAGGAGATCGCCCGGCGCAGCGCGGCGTCGGGTTCGCCGGAACCGTCCGGAATCTCCCCCGCCGGAATCTCCCCCGCGGCGGTCAGGACGTCGGCCGCGGCGGCCCTCCGCGCCAGTACGACGGCGTCGCCGGCGAGGAACTCCGCCACCTGGGCGCCGCGGGGTCCGACCGACTGACCGACCAGTGGCGCCAGGGCATCGACCAGGCGGCGGTACCTCGGCAGCGCGCCCACCCGATCAATCTCCGCAGTCACCGAGTTCAGTCCGCTGAGCTGGCGAAACAGTGCAGCCAGCGCTGCCGGATCCGCGCCATCGGCTACCGCCGCCACGGCATTGGCGATCCCGAACAGATCCAACTCGGCCAGCAGCCGGCGCCGGAGTCCCGGGCTCAAGGTCGCCGGGTTCGCCCCTGCCAACCGATTCAGCGCCCGCAGTGCCGTCATGAGTTCGGGATCCAGTACGGCGGGATCGCCGGCGGCGACCGCCAAAAGCGCGGCCAGCGGCCTGGTCGGCACCCCGGTGCTGGACTGCAGCTCACGGCAACGAGCCGCGGCAATCGCCATGGGTCCGTCACCCCGAAATCCGGCGAGATCAGCCTTGTTGAGTACTGCCACCGTCGGCAGGCGGGCATCGGCGAGAGCGGCGCGGTCATCGGGGGTCAGGCTTTCGGTGAAGACATAGACGCCGACGTCAGCGGCCAGGCCCGGGGCCGTCACCACAAGGCCCGCGCCCCGCAGCGCACGGCGCACTGCGGTCCGGCCGGCACCCGGTCGACCGCAGACCCCCACCCGCAGGGGCGCGCTCAGGTCGGCGCTCAGACGCGACAGGGCCGGATCATCGAGCACGCCGGCACCGGCAGCCAGCACCGCGGCGAGTGGACCGTCGTCCATCGGGCCATGGTGGCAGCCGCCCCGATTGCGCGCGAGTCAGGCGAAAGACAACTGTTGGGTATCAATCTGTATCCGGGTGGTCATGCCCCGCTGTTCATGGGCCACCATGGTCAAATGCATCCCCAGCGCCCGGGCGGCTCGACCGTGCCCGACGTCGCGACGCATGCCCACCGGCGGGTGAGTAGTTTCCGCTCACGGCGGGCAGCCCTGACCGAAGCCCAGCAGGACGTCTGGGACCGGCTGTGGCCGCGGCTCGGGATGCTGGCCCGGCCAACCGAGTCGGGCGACAAGGAACACGGTGAACCACTCGATACCGAGGCCTGGTTCGGCCGCACTGCACCCCTGGTTCTCGAGATTGGTTGCGGCACAGGCACTTCAACGCTGGCAATGGCCGCCGACGAGCCCGATATCGACGTCATCGCCGTCGAGGTCTACCGCCGCGGCCTGGCTCAATTGTTAAGCGCCATCGACCGTGAGGCCGTGTCCAACATCCGGTTGATCCGCGGCGACGGCATCGACGTCCTCGAACATCTGGTGCGCCCCGGCTCGCTCACCGGCGTACGGATTTTCTTCCCCGACCCCTGGCCGAAGTCCCGCCACCACAAAAGGCGGCTGTTCCAGCCGCAGACCGTCACACTGATCACCGAGCGGTTACGCCCGGGCGGCGTCCTGCACGTTGCCACCGACCACTGGGGCTACGCCGAGCAGATCGCGGTGGTCGGGAACGCCGAACCGGGACTTGGCCCGGCCCGGCCGGGCGAGCCGCTGGCCATCTCGCCGCAACGTCCGGCCACCAAATACGAGTCGAAAGCCCGTCATGCCGGCGACGCGGTGACCGAGTTCTTGTGGGTGAAACACCCGTGACCGTGATCGATGAGACCACGCAGGCCGCCCCGCCGGGCCCGGTCGGATCGGATCCGGGTCCGGCTTCCAAGCGGGTGCTGCTGATCTGGGATGCACCGAATCTCGACATGGGGCTTGGTTCCATTCTGGGCGGCCGGCCCACCGCGGCGCACCGGCCGCGATTCGACGCCCTCGGACGCTGGCTGCTCCACCGCACCGCAGAACTGTCCGCCGAGCATCCGGGAACGGTCCTGGAACCCGAGGCCACGGTGTTCACCAATATCGCCGCCGGCAGCGCCGACGTCGTCCGCCCCTGGGTGGAGGCGCTGCGCAATGTCGGCTTCGCGGTATTCGCCAAACCCAAGGTGGATGAGGACAGCGACGTCGATGCCGACATGCTGGCCCACATCGCCCTGCGGAACTCCGAAGGCCTGGCAAACCTGCTGGTGGCGTCGGCGGACGGGCAGGCGTTCCGCATTCCCCTCGAGGCCATAGCGCGAGCAGGCACTCCGGTGGGCGTGCTGGGATTTCGCGAACACGCAAGCTGGGCGTTAGCGTCGGATAGCTTGGATTTTGTCGACTTGGAAGACATCCCCGGTGTCTTCCGTGAGCCGTTGCCGCGAATCGGCCTGGATTCGCTGCCGGAACACGGGGCATGGCTTGCGCCGTTCCGGCCGCTGTCCGCGCTACTGAATTCACGACTGTAGGGCTGCCGAACCGGTTGGACGAGGTTCGGCCGTCAGTGAGGAGATTGAGTGTTCGCCTGGTGGGGTCGGACCGTGTACCGGTATCGCTACATCGTCATCGGTCTCATGGTCGCGCTGTGCGTGGGCGGCGGCATCTACGGCATGGACCTCGGCAAGTACGTCACCCAGAGCGGCTTCTACGACGAGGGCAGCCAATCAGTACAGGCCTCGCTGCTGGCCGATGGCGCCTACGGCCGGGACCGCACCAGCCATGTCGTGGCCATCCTGACTCCGCCGGGCGACACGAAGGTCGACGATCCGCAGTGGTCGAAGCGGACCGTGGAGGAACTCGACGCCTTCGTCGCCAAGCACGACGACAAGGTGGCCGGCTGGGCGGGCTGGCTACGAGCCCCTGACAGCACCGACGCCACGGTCGCCCAGATGAAAACCCAGGACATGCGGCAGACGTTCGTCAGCATTCCACTCGAGGGCGACAACGACGACGAGATCCTGAAGAACTACCAGGACGTTGCACCCGACCTGAAACAGATCAACGACGGCGACATCAAGCTGGCCGGGCTCAACCCACTGGCCAATGAGCTCACCGGGACCATCGGCGTCGACCAGAAGCGTGCCGAGATCGCCGCCATTCCCCTGGTGGCCGTGCTGCTGTTCTTCGTTTTCGGCGGA
>CAIWCQ010000303.1 GCA_903911165.1 uncultured Actinomycetes bacterium
GCATGCATCTGAGCCCACCGCTTGAACGCACGCTCCTCAGCTCCCGAGACCTTCAGTCGGTTGACGGCTCCGAGAGTTTCCATGAGACGGCCGTTCGCATCGGCGCTTGCTGTCACCCGTTGTGCCGTGCGAACGGCACCGCGTCGAACGAACCACGTGTTAACGACCAGCTGCACGAGGACGAAGACGATCACGGCTGCCAGCAGGGGTGGATTGGTGGTGGCGACGGCGGCGAGACTGCCGAGAATCGCGACGGTGTCGAGCAGGCCGACAATCACCTGGCTGGGTACTCCTTCGGCGGCGAGGTTCACGGCCGCCGACTGTGCCATCCGGTGGCCGAGGGAGTAGCCGTCGTGCCAGGTCGAGCGCAGCCGCAGCATGCGGTCCCACACGGCGCCGGTCGCAATGGAACCGAACCGCGTGCTGGCGCGCAGAAGCGCGAGGCTGCGCATGAGCTGCCAGGCCGTGCCGGCCAGCAGGAGGAGAACGAGGATGGACATGGCCAGCACAAGGTCGCGCGTCGAAACCGACGCCAATGATGCGGCGAGTCGGCCGAACACTACGGGAGTGAAGAACGCCAGTATTGCGATCAGCACGGTGAGGGTCAGGATGGCGGTGATGTCGCGGCCGGATCCGCTCAGCCCGAGCCGGATCAGATTCCGCGAGGTGTTGATGCCCGGCGGCAGCAGCGGGACAAGCTCGGTTGCCTTGGGCTTCAGTGAAGTGGCGAACTCTTCGTCGACTTGGGTCGACACGGTGGGATCGGCTGGGTCGATCGCGGACCAGCTGCGTCCGTGCCAGGTGAGGGCGACGAATCCGCCGCGCTTTGTCTCCGAGATGAGTGCGGGGCCTTCGACTGTCCACCACGATCGGGCGAGGTCGACCGTTCTGGGTCGGGCAGTGCAGGCTTCGGCCGCGGCGGTGAGGGCATCACGGCCGAGGTCAACCTCATCCATGGCACGAAGCCGAGCGGCTTCCGGGATCGTCAGGCCCGCGGAACGCGCCACAATGAAGGCCGCCGAGAGCGCAGATGACGCGCGGTCGGTGGGATCGGTGGACCGCACAATGGGGCCGACGACGGCACCGGCGAGTAGGTCGAGGGCGTCAGCGCTGTCACGTGCTGCGCGGGCCTCCGCCTGAAGTAGGCGGTCCTGCCGGACGGCATCAGCCTGTTGCGTGGCCGAATATGCCGACTCGATGGCGAGCCGACCGCACAGGTCGAGGGCTTCCTGCCACTCATCGGGTCCCGTCGGTGCCGGAGCCGACGCGATGCGGCACTGGACTCCACTGGTCAGCCAAACACCTCGGGTCATCGGGACAGCCGCATCCGCGACGGTGACGGTGGCATGCTCCCAGCCGCAGTAACTTGCGAAACCTGAGGTGACACGCAGCCAACCCTGGATGCTGTAGTCCGATGTGGCGACGGCCTTCGTCGTGGCCGTGACCTGCTCGCCGGGGGCAAGACGCAGACCCTCGGGGCCGGGAGCAACGACGCGGTCGGCCCAGCGGTTGTGAACCGAGGCCTGTCCGAGCATTGTGATCCAGTGCTGCAGGGATTCCAGGCCGTCGTTGTCCATGAGGTCGATGAGTGGCCGGCGACGCACGTGTGCGCCCTGCAACCCGGAGGCGAGCAGCCGGCGACCATCAACGGATTGGGAACATCCAACGATGATTTCGCCGGCTGGGATGGTGGCGATGGGAATGCGCGCACCGTCCGCCTCGACCGCGAAGAGTTGGACGCCGCCGGACACGACCTCGATCACCTCTCCGGGCCCGGGCTCGATCACCTCCGAGGCCGAGAGGGGAATCAGGAGGTGCTGGTCGGCGCTCATCCGGAGTTCACTAGTCGTGCGTAGGCCGCATCGAGTGCCATGAGCTCGTCGTGGGTCCCGCGCTCGACGACAACGCCGTGATCAAGCACGACAATCTCGTCGCAGTCCCGGATAGTCGACAGCCGATGGGCGATGACCAGGCACGAGATACCACGACGGCGAAGCGCCTGATCGATGGCCATCTCCGTCATCGGATCGAGGGAACTGGTCGCCTCATCGAGCACCAGCAGCACCGGACGGCGCGCGAGCGCACGGGCGATCTCCAGGCGCTGCCGCTGACCGCCGGACAGGTCGGCACCCTTCTCACTCAGAATCGCGTCGAGGCCACCGGGTCGTTTGGCCACATCGTCGGCAAGTTGGGCATCCTGCAGGGCCTGCAGGATGTCGGCCTCGGGGATCGTGTGATCCCAAAGCGTGATGTTCTCGCGTATCGTGCCGCCGAAGATCGTTACATCCTGATCGACTAGAGCGATGCCGTCGGTCAGTACCTGCGGCGCGTGCCGATTCCGGGTGCGGCCATCGAGGAGGATCTCACCGCTCCACGGCCGGTACAGGCCGGTGACGAGTCGGGAGATCGTCGACTTGCCGCAACCGGAAGGACCGACAAGGGCAACGCGTCGCCCGGGTCGCAGGTGCAGGTCGAGGTCGGTGATGACGGGCGGTCCGAGTCGGCTGTAGCCGAAGGTAACGCCGACTGCCTCGAACCCACCGCGCAGACTGCCGGGCGCCAGCTCATCGGTGCCGGGGTTCAGGTCCTCGTCGGTCTCGGCGTTGAGCACGTCGTCGACTTGGTCGAGGGTGGGGCGGAGCATCTGCGCCTGGCTCAGGGATAGCACGATCTGGCTGACCGGACCGAGCAAGATCCCGCTGAGCGCGATGATCGCGAGCAGCATTCCCGGCTCAAGCTGGCCGTTGATGATCTGGAACATCGTCAGGCCGAAGATGATGATGCTGCCCAGGCCCGTGAGAAGCTGCGGGTAGATGCTGAGTCCCAGCATGCGCAGGCCAACACGCTGGTTTGCCTCGAGCAACCGGTTCTGCGCGGCCACTCCCCGCGCGATGATTCCGTCCTCTGAGCCCGATGCCTTAATGGATTCGATCTGAGAGAGCGATGAGGCCATCAAGGACCCCACCTCGACGGTCTCGATGACAACTTTGGCCGCCTCGTCCTTCGCCTTTTGTAACGCCGTGCGCAGGGTGAGCCCGAGGGTTGCTGCGATCACCAGCCCGACCACGCCGATCAGCGGATCGAGTAGGAACAGGATGACCTCAGCGGTGATGCTCGTTAGGAGTGCTGCACTGAAAGTCATAGTCAGTGCGCTGACCCCCACGCTCATCGTGTCGATGAGCAATGCCCGCTGTGTCGACGAAGCCGCCCCACGTTGGGCATGGAAGCCAGCAGGCAGGTGCAGCAGGCGTTGCACGACTGCGGCGGAAAGTCTCAGCGAGATCTTGGTGGAGAGGCGGATAGACAAAAGGCCCTGCATTGTCTGAAGGACAGTCCCCACCGTCAGGGCGATGACCAGGCCCAGCAGCGCAGCCACCGCACTGATTCCGACGAGACCGCTCAACTCGTTGCCATACAGGCTCATCAACTGCGGAGCGAGCATGGTGGGCACGAGAAGGAGTAGCGCAATTAGCGCCGCGGCCAGGATCGCGGGGCCAGCATGGCCGGCCGAATTCAGAAGTCGACGAGCGACACCAGGTCGCTTGCCACCGGTAACGAAGTCCGGACCGGGAGTCAGTTGCATGGCGACGCCGGTGAATGAACGGTCGAACTCGTCATCATCGCAAGTGCGCGCGCCACCACCGGGATCGTTGAGGTACCAGCCGCCGGGGTACCAGCCCTCGACCACGAGGTAGTGGTAGAAATTCCAGTGGATCACCAAGGGGAAGGTCAGCGTCTTCAACTGCTCGGGCTCGCGCTTTAAGGCCTTCGTCTCCATGCCATAGCTGCGGGCCGCAATTACAACATTGCGGGCGGTCGCGCCATCGCGCGAGACGCCGCACGCAATGCGTAGCTCATCTAGTGGCACGAATCGCCCGTACTTGCCCATGACCATGCCCAGACTGGCGGCACCGCATTCGGTCGACTCCATCTGGAGTAGGCCTGGGGCCTTCACCCGGTGTCGTTTAGGGATCTTGGCTGGTGCCGGTGGCGACGCTGTGACCGGCGCGGGAGCGGTCGTCGTCACGATGTACCGGTGAGCTGCTGCAGCAGCGTCTGCCGGGAGATTACGATCTGGGCGGTAACGCTCATCCCGGCGGGGATCGGCTCGTTGAGTGAAACCGTGACGAGGATGATCTGGTCACCCGGAAGCAACTGGATACCCAGGCGGGTGGCCGCGACTTCCGACGGGATGGGCGCGCTGCTAACTGCAGTTACTGTCCCCGTGGACGACGCGCTTGTTCCGCTGACATTAACTGCAAGGCCCGTGGTGACCTGCCCGGACTGGCTCTCCGGTACGGCGACGAGGATAGTTTCACCGCTGCCGACCGGCAGGATCGTGGCGGCCGTCTGGCCTGGGGCAAGGATCCCGCCCACCGAACCGAGTACCTGCCAGACCGTGCCGTCGATTGGGGAGACAACCTGAGAAACTCTGGCCTCGGCCGCTACACCTTCGGCCAATGGCTGCCCGGCACGGACGGCCGAGCCGCCTTGGACCAGTACGGAGGTGAGGACCTGACCAACGGGGCTCGCGGCCACGGCCACTCCGCTATCCGCCACGGCGCGTCCGGTGGCGGTAACCGACTTCGTCTGCACAATGGTGCCGGCATAGACGAGCCCGGCGGCGATAACTAGGCCCACACCGACCAGAGCCAGCCAGTACCGGCGAGAGGTGAGCGGCAAAAGATTGTCTACCTGCTTGGGCACATCGATCTCGGCCAGCGCCTTGGCACGGAACACGACAGCTGCTGCGCCCAGGGATTGATCCGGCTTATCCTCGACGACGTCGAAGATGGCATCAAGGACGCCTGACTGTCGCCGCGCGCTATCGCGGTTCGGCGTCCGATCGCTCATCTGATCTCCGATCGAGGGATTTTTACGCGGAACATGCCTCAGGAGGTTACCGGTCGGCAATGTGCCCCGCTACCAAACTAGCAATGTTGACACGGGCGGGATCAGACGATGAGTGACATCAGGTCTCTACTCCCGGTCTGGACGCCTTTCAGGTAA
>CAIWCQ010000304.1 GCA_903911165.1 uncultured Actinomycetes bacterium
CAACCGGGTTGGGTGTATAGGTGAAGGCACCGGTTGCGGAGTTGAGTTGGACAGCGCCGCGCAGTGGCGCGGTCTTCGTGGTGAACGTGACGGTGTCTCCGTCAGCGTCACTGGTCGCGACTGTCCCCAGCACCGCACCGGTTGACGGACTGGCCGCACCCACTGAGGCTGCCTCGACTATCGGGGCGGCGTTGACAAAACCTACCGGAACGGTGACTCTGACGATTTTGGTATCGGGGTTCATCACGCCTGCCCACGCCAGCTGCCGCACTAGGTGGTGGACGACTCCCGCAAGTCCGTACCTGTGCCACGGATTCGCGGTGTCGGACACCGAGGCGACGAAACTGTCCGTTCCGCCGGTGTGGGCGAACTCGGCATCCGGGGTGTAGGTGTAGGTGCCGTCTTCGGCGATCTCGACAGTTCCCTTGGATGGGTTGCTGACGGCGTAGGTCAACACATCGCCGTCGACGTCAGCGCCGCCGAGGTTGCCGGTCACGACGGCCTTTACCGGATCCGTGGTGGCGGTGGTCAGACTCAGCGTCGGATGCGAATTCCAGAGCGTGTAATGGATTCGCCGGATCCCGACCCAGACACCGGCGACGAAGTCGCTGACCGGCATCGCCGGGCCCGGCACCCGCGGGTTGAGCGCACCGAGTCCGATCCAGCCGAGCATGTCGGTGATGATCGACCGAGTAGTCACCGGAGCGGTGATCTGCGCCGGGTATGGCAGTCCCAACCGCGTGACCAACGGGTTGACGCTCCAGGCTGCGGTGGTTGTCGGCCCGATGGCGGCAATGGTGACCGGGGCGACCGTCTGCGTCGCGTCGGCGATAGCTGCGCTCATGGCCGCGGGCGCTAGATCGCCGGCTGGATCTGTGACGATCGGCGAGTAATGCGGAGCCTCGGAGTCAATGTTCGCGGGCCGGACCGAGGAGTTCGCTCCCGTGCGAGTCGTGACTGACCCGTTGACACGCGGCGTGGAACCCGGGCGGACGTTGACCGAACGGCGGGCACCGGCGGTCTCTTCAGAGATCTCGGCGGGGCTCGTCGACGCCGTAGAGCGGTTGCCGGGCATCGCCGCCGTGGCGTCGGGCCTTGGCACGGCCCGTGGGCCGGAGCGGGTCCGGGGGTTGTTAGCGGACGACGAGCCGACGTCAGCGGTGGTGGAACCTGTGGCCGCGGCCTCAGTACTCTCCGCAGCGGCGACGCCCGGCGATGCCGTCAGCGCAACACTGACGCCTGCCGTAACCGCACCTACCTGAAGCCAGCGCAGCACCGGGAAGTTGGCCGACTGACGCTGCGAGCGGTGAGATCCATTGTGAGCAGGCATGTTTGAGCTCCCGCGAGAGGTGGTATCCAGAGCATGGAACGGACGTCCCTATTGGACAAGGAACCTGATCGCGTGGCTAGCAGTACCATCAATGTGTAGCGAAAAGTTTCACTAAAAGACGCCCGGGAGCGAAGTGGAGTTCACCTATCGCGACCGGGCCACCAAAAACGCCGGTTGGACTCGCACGTTCAGGCGCGGCTGGGCAGCGTGAGTTGGCACGCCTGGCCCATGTCCAGCGTGCGCAGCATCCGGCCCATCCCGAGCCACATGGCGCAGGACATGGTCAGGTCGGCAATCAGTTCATCGGAGAAGTGCTCGCGACAGCGGCTCCAGAACTCGTCATCGGCGCGCAGACCGATGTGGTCGGAGGCGAACCGGTGGGAGAACTCCGCAGCCAGACGTTCCTGTTCGGTGAACCCCGGCCAGGTGCGCCACTCCAGCGCATGGTCATAGAGATCTTCGTCGACACCGGCGGCCGGGCCGTCGGCGTCGCGGGTGTTCTGGCACACCACGCACTCGTTGTCGTATGCCATCACGATGCGGGCGATCTCGCGGACCCGCATCGGCAGTCGGTTGCGGTTGTAGACGGCACCGCTGAACGCCGCCATCGCCTTCCCGAGTTCCGGTGACAGGGCGATCCAGCCCGACACATCATCGTCTGCGAAGTCTCCGATTCGGCTCATGAACTGATGGTAGTTGCGTACCAGCGC
>CAIWCQ010000305.1 GCA_903911165.1 uncultured Actinomycetes bacterium
AGTCGCAGCAGGGGGCCAACAGCGCGGTCATGGGGGCCGGACAGATGCCGGGCGCCAGTAATCCGGGTACCGCCGCCGGTGGCGCGACTGCCGGTGGGGGTCAGGCCGGCGCCACGGTGACGACCGTGCAGGCGGTTCCCGTCCCGACTCCGTAGTCCGGTGGCTCTACTGTTTCCGGAAGGACTGTTCCCGGAAGGACTGTTCCCGGAAGGACTGTTCCCGGAAGGAAACGTGTGAGGCTCGACCCGAAGCTACTGAGCATCCTGGTGTGTCCCGCCGACCGCGGACCACTGCTGCTCGTCGACGATCCGCTCGGCAACCCGATCTTCTACAACCCGCGACTGCGCCGGGCCTACCGGATCGAAGACGGCATCCCGGTACTGCTCGTCGAGGCGGGGTCAGACGTCTCTCCCGAGGAGCACGAGCGCCTGACCGGCCGCCCCCAGCAGTGACCCCCCCGCAGCGACCCGACCGGGCTTTGCCCCGGTTAGTCCGCTCTTTGCCTAAATCATCGGCACCGGCCGTTGCCAGAGGCTACCGTCATATTCACAGGACCATGGATGGTGACTGAAATCCCGCAGGGCTGGGGGGGAAGTGTCCTGAGCTGTTGATCGACAGCAGTTGACAGGCTGCGAATTTTTGGAGGACGCATGACTGAAATCACCGACAACCACCGCGCTGTCCTACGCGCCTTAGCCGACACCATCGTGCCGTCGATGCCGCGCGACGACGACCCGACCGGGTTCTGGGCGGCAAGCGGGAGCGCCCTGGGCGCCGATGTGGCCGTCGCTCAGGTGATTGGCACCCTTCCCGAGGAGCAGGCTAATGGTCTGCTCAGCCTGCTCGACGGTATGCACGTGTTCGGATTCGCCACCGGCTCGCAGCGATCCCGCGAGCAGGTGATCCGCAATGTCGCGCTGATGGGCGCTGCCCCGGCTGCGGGGATGAAGGCGCTCGCCTCGCTGACCGCCGCCATGGCTTATGCCGTCCCCGACCCGAGCACCGGTGTCAATCCGGCCTGGACGGCGTTCGGCTACGAAGGGCTGCCGCGGATAGCGCCCGGCGGACCTGAGCCGCTGCCGACCTTCACGCCCACCGAGTCAGCGTGCGCAGCCGACGTCTGCGTCGTGGGCTCCGGCGCGGGCGGTGGTCTGATCGCCGGTGTCCTGGCCAAGGCCGGGCTGAACGTCGTCGTGCTCGAAGCCGGCCAGGCGCGCAACGAGGCCGACTTCATGGGCTACGAGATGCTCGCCTACCAGCAACTGTTCTGGCGCGGCGGGGTCAACGCCACCGCCGACATGAACATCAGCATGCTCGCCGCCTCCACTCTGGGCGGCGGCCCCACGGTCAACTGGTCCAACTGCCTGCGTACGCCGGAATGGGTGCGCGACAACTGGGCCGAGGAATTCGGGCTCAAGGATGTCGCGACGCCCGACTACGACGCGCACATCGACGCGGTCTGGGAGCGCCTCGGCGTCAACGGCGACTGCTCGGACCTCAACGGTCCGCACTTGCGGATGCGCGCCGGCGCGGACACCCTGGGCTGGTCGTTCACGACGCTGAACCGCAACGCCGACCCGGAGGCCTATTCGCCGGAGACCGCCGGGCACATCGGTTTCGGTGACCGTTCAGGTGGCAAACGCGACGTCCGCCATACCTATCTGCGTGACCTCGTCGATGGCGGCGGGAAGGTGATCGTCGGCTGTGCGGCCAAGCGGGTGCTGGTCGAGAACGGCCGCGCCGCCGGCATCGAGGCCACCTACACCGATCCCGCGACCGGAGCGACGAGGGAGTTGACCATCAATGCTCCCCGGGTGGTCGTCGCGTGCGGCTCGCTGGAGTCCCCCGCGCTGCTGCTGCGCTCCGGCATCGGCGGCCCGGCGGTCGGCAAGAACCTGCACCTACATCCGGCGATGGGATTCCTCGGCATCTACCCGGAGGAGACCACCCCGTGGTGGGGTGCACCGATGACCGCCATGGTGGACGAGTTCGCCGACGTCAAAGACGGCTACGGCTTCCTGATCCAGAACGGACAATGGTCGCCGTCGATCATCATCGCGGGAATGGCCCGGGCCTCCGGCGCTGAGCTCAAGGAAACCGTCGCCCAACTCGGCCATGCGGCGTTCCTGGTGGCCTTCCCCCGCGACCGCGGGCACGGCACGGTCACCATCGACGACAACGGCAACTCGGTGGTCAACTACTCGATGACCGACGAGGTCGACCTACTGGTCGCCCGCACCTCCATTGAGAAGCAGATCCGGCTGCACCACGCCGCCGGTGCCGAGCAGATCATCCCGTTCGGCTCGATCACCCTGCGCTGGCGCCGCGGCGAGGACTTGGAGGCGTTCATCACGTCGGTACAGAACGTGCCGCTGCGGGCCGGTGGGTTGCAGCTGTTCTCGGCACACCAGATGAGCAGTTGCCGGCTGGGCAAGGATCCGCAAACCTCGGTGGCCAACACGTCGGGCGAATTGCACGACACCCCAGGGGTTTACATCGGCGACGCCAGCGGTATGCCGACCGCCAGCGGCACCAATCCGATGATCTCGGCGATGTCGCTGGCGCACCGCACCGCCACGAACATCGCCCACGAAGCCCAATCTGCCGTCAACGCCTAGTACGCCGTCTAACGCCTGACCGTCAACGCCTGAGGAGCACCATGACCACAATGATCCCGACCCCAGTCCACGACCGTCTCTACATCAACGGGCAGTGGACCGCTGCCAGCGGCTCGGAGACCATTCCCGTCGAGAATCCCTACACCGAGCAGGTCATTGCCAACATCCCGGTCGGCGACGCGTCCGACGTGAACCGCGCGGTCACCGCAGCGCGCGATGCCTTCCCCGGTTGGGCGGCGACTCCGATCGCCGACCGCGTCGACTTGATCGACGCGATCGCCGGGCGGCTGTCCGACCGCGGCGACGAGTTGGCCGCCATCATCACCAGTGAGGTCGGCACCCCGATCACGCTGTCGCGGCTCATTCAAGTCGGGCTGCCCACCATGTCGTTCTCGGCTATCCGTGGCCTGGTGGAGGACATCCACCTCGAGGAGGAGGTCGGCAACTCCCTGGTGGTTCGCGAGCCACTCGGTGTCGTCGCGGCGATCGCGCCGTGGAACTACCCACTGCACCAGATGGCCGCCAAGGTCGC
>CAIWCQ010000306.1 GCA_903911165.1 uncultured Actinomycetes bacterium
CACACGTCACACATCACGCGCCTGCAGAATCATTGTTCCGTCCGGCGAGACCACCAAGTTAAACGCGGCAGGGGGAGTCATGCCGTACACAAACACATCCAGGGTGCTCTGAGGCGAGTACACAACAAAAGCGTACTCCTTGCTGCAGTCCAGTGCCTCCGCATCGAACGCCGCAACGGGCGACGAAAAGTCGTACAAGGTTTCGATGTATTCGGTCGAGGGCAGCTTGTCACGTAGTTCAGAGAGAGCTTCTTGAGTTTTTTCTGCGGCGATGACGGTTTGATGTCCGACGGATCGGGCGGTTACCACTTCACGATTTGAGGATTAAAAGCGATGTCATTTACATGGTCCGATATTGCCAATACTGAGCACCAGCCCGACAAGCCGGGGAAACGCTCGTATTTTCAGCGCTTGATCGACAACCTCTACGCCCTGCGCGACCTGCTGTTGTCGCACACCCACGACGGGACCGATACGCCGGTCATCGACGTGGGCGCCGACGTGTTGCGGAATGGATCCTTCGAGGCCAATTCGTTCACCGGCTGGGACACGGTGGCCTATGGTGGGTCGCTGGCCGTCGGCGAGTCCGGCGCAATGGACGGCAAGTATGCGGCGGCGATCACGTCCACGTCGGTATCCGGCGGCGGGGCGAAGATGACCACGGCGGCGTTTGTGCCGGTGTCCGGCGGGACGGACAAACATTTCCGGCTGATGGTCAATGCATCAAAGGTCGGAATTTCGAGCAAGGCGCGGGTCATCTGGTACGGGGCGGATCTGGTGCAGGTCAGCGAGTCATCGATTTATGCCTCGGCCGATACACCGACTAACGCGCAGCTGTGCGCCCGGTTGATCGCAGTGCCGCCGGCGGCCCGATATTACAAACTGGAATTGACGGGCGGGGTGCCGACGCTGGGCACGGCGTTCGGGACAGTGTATTTCGACGGCGTATCGGTTGCCGAGCCGGCGCTGCGCATGGCGCCCTTTAAAGCAACGCTCTACTTCAACGGCAGCTATCAGCATGTGCTGCACCAGAACACCACGCGGGCGGTCATCCTTGCCTCCTCGGGCGGCGGCGAGGGCGAGGTGAAAAACACCTTTTTCGGCGCCAATGGTGGCCCCGGCGCCATGGCCCTGGGCTACCTGCGCGGGTATGGACTGCTTGGGGCGCAGACGCTGAATCTGGTGGTCGGTGCGGGAGGGGATGACTCGAATGAATCGGGGGCGAGCGGCGGCAATACCAGCATCGTCATTGGCGGGGTGACGCATTTAAATATTTCCGGCGGCGCGGGGGGGAATGGCACCAACGGCGCTGCCGGGGCGGTGGTGACCAATCTCATGGACGCGCTACTGTCCGATCAGATCGGGCCGCTGAATGTGGTCAAAAACGATCTTTCCGCGATGGTGTTGGGTTTTGTTCCGTTCGCATCGCTGGGCGGGCCGGGGCTCCAGTCGCCGATTGACGAGGGGATTCCTGGCCAGTCGGGTTACATCGTGATCGCGGAATTCGGCTGACATGGCCACGCCAATCGAGCAGATTGCCGCTGCCGCCGTCGCCAAACACGCGGCGGACCGGGAGGCGCACGGGCCACGCTCGAATCAGTCGATTGAGCAGCATGGTCACACCGGCGGGTCAGACGGCCGGCAGATATCGCACGACAGCCTGGCGGACACCGAAGACCACGGCGACTTCGCCCGACGCGTCAGCGGCGAGCTGCTGACGACTGCGCTGGCCGATGTCCTCG
>CAIWCQ010000307.1 GCA_903911165.1 uncultured Actinomycetes bacterium
CGACGTGCCGATCTACTACGAGCCGGCGATTCCGTGGATCAACCTCGCGGAGTTTGCCGAATACGACAAGGTGATGATCGTGGACATGGACGTGTTCGCGGTCGAGGGGCTGACCGAGAGCGTATTCGAGGTTCCGATCGGCGATGTCGGCATCTGCACCGAGCCGCTGCAGCCGAAGATGCGGGCGGTGATGTCGGGGTACATCTGTCGTGAGAAGGACGAGCGGTGGGCGCAACTGGTCGCGGGGGCGTATGGGATCGACGCGCCGCGGGGCGACGACGGCCTGCTGAAGGTTTACAACAGCGGGATGATGGTGATGAGTCGCGAGGGGCTACGGAAGGCCCACGACAAGTTCGCGCCGATCAGGAAGTACGTCGAGCTGATCCAGAAGGGCAGGGTGCTCGGGCGGTTCTACTGGCTGCTGCAGCCGTACTACCACGCGATGATGGTCGCGCACCTGGACTACACCGAGATGGACAACGGGTGGAACAGTTACATCCACTACGTCGGCGATCCAGCGACGAAGCCGCGGCCCGTGAACGATTGCCGCACCGCGGGAACTCGGTTCGTGCATATCCAGCTACGCGGCGCCGACGACTTTGACGCGGAGAAGTTGTGGCGGATCACCAATCGGCCGCAGCACGAATGGCGGCTGTGAAGTAGGGGAAATCTGTAATGCCTGATGACCTGACCAAAGGCGTGTATCACCGCGCCTATTACGACGATCTGCGAGCCCCAGCGGTTGCGATCAACCCACCGGGAGCGGATTCCGATCCCGGCCGGGATCCCGCGACCGGGTGGCTGTTGTTCGACAAGAACGCGACGGAGCTGATCTATATCACCTACCAGATGCCGCACGGCTGGGTGCTGAGTGACGCGCGCAAAGATCGGGTCAGCAGCGCGATCTCGTTCCACGCCCACTGGCACAAGTCGACCTCGGCCGCCGGCACGGTGGCATGGCGGATGCGCTATCGCTACTCGAACATCGGCGCGGTCTGGTCGGCGTGGAGCGCACCGGAAACGGTGACGGTGCCGGCCGTGAGCGATGGGGATACCGCAGAGAAGCAGGCGCTGACGGCGTTCACGGCGATCCGCATTCCGAATGCGACGATTTCGGCCAACCTGGTCATCGAACTGGCGCGGGTCGGCTCCGGCGATACCTACGCGGCGGACGCGGTCCTGACGGATGCGGACTGCCACATCCTGATTAACCAGCCGGGGTCGGTCGAGCTTTACGACAAGTATGACAATTGATGTCGTCTGTCTGAACTGGAACAACTACCTCGGCCGCGGCCGGGAGTACGTCGACAAGCTGCACAACGGAGTGCGGCGTCACCTGTCGGTGCCGTTCAGGTTCGTGGAAGTGACCGAGGCCGACTTGCCGCCCGGTCGGACGGGCTGGTTCTGCAAGTTGCACCTGCTCGAGATGTTCGACGGCGACGTGCTGTATATCGATCTCGACGTGATCCTGACCGCCAACATTGACCATCTGGTCAAGGTGCTGGACAAGGACCGCACGAAGATATGGGCGCGCGACGACTGGTCGTATCCGGTGACGAATCCCCGCTTCGGCAAAGAGGCGACGATCAACAGCTCGGTGATGCTGTGGAATGGCCGCAAGGATATGCCGGTCACCGAACAGATGATCCGTGACACGCACGGCGATCAGGGGATCATCACGCAGTTGTTCTGGCCGCAAGGGATTGGATTGCTGCCGGGTGAATCGGTGCA
>CAIWCQ010000308.1 GCA_903911165.1 uncultured Actinomycetes bacterium
CCTCACCATCACCCAGGGCCGGGGATCGCAGATCCTCACTACCTGGTACCCCGACGGGCGGGTGCTGGTCCAGGGCCGGGTGGTCAGTGATGGGGTGCGTCGTCTTGGCGCTCAGTCGCCAAGAAGAACAGCAGGATGTCAACCGTGATCGACCGCGACGCCGCGTTGGCCTTCAGATCCTGCAGGTAGCTGTTCAGGAAACCCCGCCGGGTTGTGCAAGCGCGGAAAGCCAATTGGGAGCCGAGATGACGAGATGACGAATCGGCGGACTCGCCGCCGGTCTTAGTTCTCGAAGGGTCCGGGGAAACATCCCGCCCTTGCGCGACCGCTGGTAGGAAATGAAACGCTAAGTGAGACAAACCCAGATGAAACGGCGTGAGACAGCCGAAAGAAACGCTGGTCAGAACAGACTGATATGAAACGGAGGTCGGGAACCTACACTGCAGCTTGAGCCGTCGATGGTATGGTCAAACCATGCTAGCAACCATCGATGCCGGCGGGCGGGTCGTCGTTCCCAAGGAAGTCCGCGAGCGTCTCGGGCTGCGCCCCGGTAGCCGGATCGTGTTGACCGAGGTGGAAGGACACCTCGAGATTTCGCCGGCGACCACACCCGTGCGACTCGTTGATCACGGGGGCGCGTTGGTGGCCGTTGCGGAGGTGGATCTTCCCGTCCTCACAGCCGCGCAGGTCCGGGATGCGGTTGAAGCCACACGCCGGTGACGGCGCTCGACACGAGCGTCGTCATCGCAGCCTTTGCCCCCTGGCATGAGGCGCACAAGGTGGCCGGCCGAGCTGTGACACCCGAGGCGGTCATTCCCGCCCATGTGGTGACGGAAATCTACGCAGTGCTTACGCGCATGCCCGAACCGTTCCGGATGGACGCTCAGTTAGTGGCTGACTACCTGGCGCAGCAATGGGGCGGACGCGTTATTGCCCCAGACGCCGGGCTCTATGAATCCTTGACGACAGCTGTCGCGACCGTCGGGGTGACGGGGGGCAGCACGTACGACGCCCTCGTCGGGCTCACCGCCCAGCGCTTCGGTCATCAATTATTGTCGCTCGACCTTCGGGCTGAACGCACTTACCGATCTCTGGGGATCGATTATCGGCTGCTCGCCCGGTAGCTCGGCGCTGCAGGGAACCAGGCTCGGGGACAGCACCGGCGGCCACTGCGGCGGGCAGGGCCGGGCGCTTTTAGGAATGACTGCACCTCCGTTGCACTTGTGCCGCCTGAATTAGGTTTGGCGGGCATCGTGACGTGATGCGTCATGCAGACGGCCCGCTGACCTCGGCCGCTATCTCGGCCACCACCAGGCGGAACTCAGTGACCAGCCAGCTGTCGGCGCGTTCTTCGTAGGCCGCCAGCAGCGCGCGGTAGTACCACAGGTGGTCCTGCGGATCGGTGGTGTTGAACCGGTTCCACAGCGAGGGCCCGTCCTTGCGGAGGTCCCGAAGGATCGCCCGCGCGTTATCGAGCTTGTCGGCCAGCGACACCAGGATCGTCTCCGGCGACACCGTCTCGAGGTGCCGGATGTAGGCCTCCTTGCGTGGACGCCAGGGCGGCTTCGGGATCTCGTCGGTGTCGCTGCACTCCTCGACGATCCGGGCGACGTCCGCACCGAAGCGGGTGCTGATCTCGCGCAGGGTTTCTCCGTCGCGGCCCTGATCCTCGACGGCGTCGTGCAGCAGCGCTGCGATCACCTGCGTCTCGGTGCCGTCGCCCTCGATCACCAGGCCGGCGACGGACAGCAGATGGCCCACGTACGGGATCTCACCGCCCTTGCGCCGCTGGTGGCGGTGCAGGTCGGCGGTGTAGGCCAACGCCTCGCTGAACCGCGCCGTCAGACGGCTGGTTGTGTCGTCGTTATTCATATCTCCTCCTCTAGTGGTCAACATGCCGTACTCAGATCCAGGAGGGACCACGCAACCGTGGTGCGCCAACTCGGATCCGCTGTTGCCCAGGCCCACATCAGGTCTGCCACCACGGCCTGGTCGCGGGTCTGGAATTCGAAGTGGGCGCCCGGCCCGCCGTCGCGGTGCTCGAGCTGAAAGGTGCCGTCCTCGTGGCGGTAGGCCTGAATGAAGATCTGGTCGGCCCGGGCGACGATGAAGTAGGGCGACTCCGGGTAGGGCCAGTAGGGCTGATCGAGCAGGCTCTCTAGCAGCGAGCGGCTCAGGTATGGCAGCAGCACGTCGCCGGGCAGGATCACGTCGACCGCGATGGACTCTCGTGGATCGTAGAGCCGCTGGAATTCACTGTCGTACACGGCGACGCCGCGATCCTTGGTCAGCGAGAGCAGCTCCTGCAATGCCCCGAGTGCGGGATCGTGCGTCGCGATGACGGCCCCGTGGGCGTCGGCGGGCCGACCGCCGACCGAGAAGACCGCCGCTTCACTGGCGGCCAGATCCGTCAGCACCACGCAAATGGATTCGGGCACTTCGCTTCTCGGACCGCTGCCGATCTCGCGGACCACGTCGATGGCCTGGGCGGTGGAGTCGGCCGACCCCGCTGGAATCAGCGCAAACAGGTAACTCACGGTTTCACCCCTAGTGACTGGAGATCCGGGGCTCACTCACGGGGCCCTCACTGCCTCCACCTAAAACATATCGACAGGCACCGACAAGAAACCCCCAGATGGCGACTAGCTGCAGCAGCACGGGTTTGACCGCCTGGTGAGGCAGGGATTCCCGCGGGCGTGAGCCTTTCCGAAGCCGAAGCCGGGCGGGCGGGATAGGCTCCCGACAAGACATTCCGACCGGTTGAAGGGGATCTCGATGAGCCTGACGACAGACGTTCCGACGATTCCCGCCCACGATCCGGCGGGTTGGCGACAAGTGCCCGTTTCCTACACGCCGGTGGACCCCGCGCGGGTCGAAGCCCTCATGGCCAAGGAGTGGGAGCGCTACGCCAAGACCACCCCAGGCTCCGCTGACCACGCGGCGCGGTCGAGTAAGACCTTGCCACTCGGTGTCACGAGCAGTTTCCAATACTGGGATCCGTATCCGATGGGCGTGAAGTCCGCGCGCGGCGCCTACGTCACCGACTGCGACGACCGCCAGGTGCTGGATCTGTCGATGGGTTTCGGCGCGATGCTCGTCGGCCACCTCAACCCCGCAGTGGTCGCCAAGGTCAAAGAGTTCCTGGACGACATCGGCACGCTGTTCGTGACGCCGTCGCCGGTCTCGACCGAGGTCGCCGAACGGTTCAAAGAACGCTTCGGCCTGGACATGTTGCGGTTCACCAACTCCGGCACCGAGTCGACCGGATACGCGGTGCGCGCGGCGCGCGCGTACACCGGCCGCAAAGCGATCGTCAAGATCGAGGGCGGCTACCACGGTGGCTACGACGGCCTATCGGTATCGGTCAAGCCAGGCATCCACGAGATCGGTCCCGCGGACAACCCGATCCCGCAGGTGCCCTTCGACGTCGAGCCGGGCGTCGTGCACGTGGTCGCCTACAACGACATCGGCCAGATGCAGCGCGTGCTGTCCGCACACGGCAAGGATGTCGCCTGCGTGGTCATGGAGCCGGTCATCGAGAACCTCGGCATCGTGCTGCCCGATGCCGGCTATCTCGCCGACGTTCGTGCGCTGTGCGACGCCCACAACGTGCTGCTGATCTTCGACGAGGTCAAGACCGGCCTGACCGCGGGTGCTCACGGCGCAGCCGCGCGACTGGGCGTCAAGCCCGACCTGATCACGCTGGCCAAGTCCATCGGCGGCGGGCTGCCTCTGGCCGCCTTCGGGGGCACCGCGGAAGTCATGCAGGTCGTCGTCGACAACCGGATGGCGCACTTCGGCACCTACAACGGCAACCCGCTGTGCATGGCTGCGGCTCTCGCGGTCGACGAGATCGCGACCCCCCAGGCGCTGGCTGCGGCAGAACAGGTCAACGACAACGCGATGGAAGCCATGGACACCATCATCGGTGACTACGAACTGCCGGCCCACACCGTTGGCTTCGGCGTCAAAGGTGCTGTGACGTGGTCGCCGACGCCGATCCGCAATTACCGCGACTACAAACTGAGCACCGATTTTCATGTCGCCGAGTTGGGGTGGCTGTGGGGTATCAACCGGGGCATCTTGACGCCGCCGGGCATGGACGATCAATGGCTGGTGTCGTTGGCACACACCGACGCCGACATGGGCAAATGGGTGGATGCCTTCGGCGAACTGGCTAAGGCTCTACGCGCCTAGGCTCACGGGTGCAGGTTCCACTGGCCGCAATCGCCGGCCAGGACGTCGTTGACGTCGACTTCTATCCCGCCGACCAGCGGTCCGGGATTTGATGCGGTGCTCACGATGCGCTGGTAGAGAACCGCCGCGGGGTGGACCCGATTGCCGGACCAGGCCCGGGTCTGCCAGGCCCACCGGCGGCCGGGCGTGCCCGAATTGCCGATCACGCCATCGGCGGCGGCCCACTGGCACACATCGATTCCGCCGTAGACGCCGGTGCGTTGCACGCCGAGTACGGAGTTGATGCCGCGAAACCACTGCAGCGCGAGGGTATTCCAGGTTTCGCGGCTGATGTCGTCGTCGACGGAGAAGAAGATCGGTGCACTCTGGCCACCACCGGCCGCGGTATGCAACTGCCAGCCGGTTTTAGCGTCGGCGACGCCGCCGGCGTATCCGCGGGTGAAGTCCGAGGGCGCTGTCCCACCCGGCTTGCCGTACTGATAGTTGCTGACGATGACCAGCCCTGCGGCGGTGAGCGACTCGGCGTACGGCCGGGTGATGGGTTTAGCCCCGAAGTTGGATCCGGGACGCGACAGCGAAACGTAGTTGACGACGCCGGCGTAGCCCGCAGCCCGGATGTCCGCCGCGGGAATCTGGCGCATGGCGTAATCGATCAGCATGGGAGCGGCCGCCGCTGCCTTGGGCGCGCCGATGTGTGCTGCTGCAGTGCCCAGTCCGGCCAGTGCCGACACGGCGGTCGCGTAGCGGATGGCGTCGCGCCGAGAAACCGACTGCGATTGTCTAACGGGAGAACTTTCCGACGGATCCTGCACCGCGTCATGTTACCAATGGGGCTGCTGTTAACGATAGAACCCGCGCCGGTCGTGGGAGAACGTACAGTTTGGTGAGAAGGCCTCGTTTCTGCGCGCAGTTTCGGTTTTGCTGGCGAAACTCGGTGGATTAGCCAACCGGTGAGGAGTTTTGGTGTGACTCAGCCTCACGAGGAGCCGGCACTCGACGCCGATGTGCTCATCGCGGGCGCGGGGCTCTCCGGACTCTCCCTCGCGGTGGCACTGCTCGACGCGGGCCTGCCGGACACTGCGCGGATCCTGCTCGTCGATCCCCGCGAGACGCTGAGCGGCGCAGACCGTACGTGGTGTTTCTACGATCTCGTGCCGCACGCGTTCGAGGCCGCGGTCACCCACCGCTGGAGTCAATGGCGCGTTCGCAACGGGACCGCCGAGGTGTTGCGCTCAGCATCACCGATCACCTACTGCAGAATTCCCGGCGAGCGTTTTTACGAGCTCGCACTCGAACGACTCGCGGTCCAGCGCGTGGAGTTCGCTCTCGGCGTGACTGTCGAACACCTCGATGATCGCGGCTCCTACGTCGAGGCCCACACCAGCGGGGGAGTGCTGCGCGCGCGCCTCGCGATGGACTCGCGGCCGCCGTTGTTGACGCGCGCTCCCGCTCACGACGCAGACGTCAACCTGTTGCAGCACTTCCGCGGCAGCGTCGTGCGCAGTGCGGAGCCAGTATTCGACGTCGATACTGCAACGCTCATGGACTTCGATGTCTCGCAGGTCCACGGGATCCACTTCGTGTACGTACTGCCCTTCGATGCGCACACAGCGCTCGTCGAGAGCACGTTTTTCACCGAGCATCCACTGCCGGACGACGTCTATGAGGAAGCGATCCAGGCCTGGCTTGCACGCAGCCACCCCGGCGTCGCGTTCCAGACGATCTCGCACGAGGGCGGCGTGATCCCGATGACGACGGAGCCTTTCGACGCATGGCCGAGCCCACGAATTGCGCGCATCGGCACCGCGGGAGGCCACGTCAAACCGTCGAGCGGGTACGCCTTCCTCGCCGTGCAGCGCTTTGTCCGAGACTTCGCGCCGCGCGTGGTTGCCGCGTTGCGCACCGGGGGAGTCGCCGAGCCGCCCGCCGTGCGGAATCCGCGCACCGTCGCGCTCGACGCCATCTTCCTGTCGTACCTGCGCAGCCGCCCGGAGCGCGGGCCGGAGACGTTCTACCGGCTGTTCGAGCGGGTTCCGCCGGCGGTGCTTGCTCGCTTTCTTTCCGATACGGGCACGCTCGCCGACGACCTCACCGTCATGCGCACGAGTGACTCACCACGACTCGCTCTGGAAGCCATTCGCGCGACACCCCTGCTCCTTCGCGCAAGGCGGTAAACCCCTACGTCGACATTGCCGATACCGGTGCCGGATCAAGCAGCTGTGAATATTGCCGACGATGCCCGAGTTTACGGCTGTGACCTGCCGGAATGCACGGCGATCGGCCGCTTGGCCCGGTTCGCCGGTTAGACAAAGCCGTTGCCATTTCGTAATCTGTTTGAGATCTCTCCTGAGATGATCTCAGACCCTGGGGACACGCAGTTCGACGCGTCCGGCGTCGACGGCAGTCAAAGGATGCGAAGTCTTGAAGTTTTTTCCTAGCGTGACAAAATCCGCCGCGATCAAGCAGGTGGCGGGCGTCGTCGTCGGAGTCGTGGCCCTCAGCGCGGGATGGGGAGGTGCCGCGTTCGCCGAATCCGGGCAGGACGCCATGGCGAGGTTCACGGAGCTTTCCCGGCAAGCTGAACGTCTGGCCGAGACGATGAACTCGGCCCAGCAGGATCTTGACCAGAAGATGCAACTACTCAGCGAGGCGGAGAGGCGCCAGGCCGACGATCTGGCCCGACTGGACGCGGCCAGGGTGCAGTTGGCCGGTTACCAGGGGAACGCTGATCGAATCGCGGCCGCCGCCTACATGGGCGGACGCGCCGATGACATGAACGCGTTCCTTACCGCAGCGTCGCCGCAGACCCTGATCGACAACCTGGCCATCCGGCGGACGATGGCCAGCCAGATGTCGGAGCAGATGCGAGTCTTCCGGCACCTCGACAGCGAGGCCCAGGCGATGGCGGCGGCATCGGCGAAGTCCACGGCCGATGCCAGGGTGGCCGTCGACGCGGCCGCCGCCATCCGCGCGGACCTGCAGAGCAAGCAGTCCCAGTTGCAGACCGAGGTGACCGCAGCCAAGGCAGAGTTCGCCTTGCTTCCCCCCGCCGAACAGGCCGTGCTGACGGTCATGCCGGCGTCGGTCGTGGCGGCACTGGGCCCGATCAGGCCGATCCCCACCGTGGGGATGGGCGGTCTGGTGCCCAACGCGCGGGGCCTCGCCGCGTACATCATGGCCACCTACCCCGGTGTGCGGTCCATTGGCGGTGTTCGCGCGGATCCGCTTCCTGATCACCCGAGTGGTCGCGCGATCGACATCATGCTCGACGACATGGGCCTCGGCGACGTCATCCTCGCCGACATTCACAGTCAGGGGGCCCGCTTCGGAGTCGTCTACACGATGTGGCGGGTGCCGGCCCACTTCGACCACATCCACGTCACGGTCGCCTGACCGCCCGAGGTTACCGTCGGGTCGCGAGGTAGATGGTTGCCGCTGACCGGCCGCGGGTGAGCGGGTTGTCAAACCAAACCGACTGGGCCTCGACGTCGATGAAGACCGATTCGAGCATCATCGTGACGTCGTCATCGGGCGGATCGTCGGACCACATGGCGAACACGCCGCCCGGCACGAGACGCAAGGATAACGATCGCAGGCCTTCGCTCGTGTAGAAGTCCGCGTGCGAATCGTGCAGGACGTGCCGGGGCGAGTGGTCGATGTCGAGCAGAATCGCGTCGTAGGTCCGCCCCGGACAGTGCGGATCGAATCCCACCGCGTCCGTTGCGGCGCCGAAGAAATCCGCGCAGACCAGCGTCACGCGCTCGTCGGCGGACAACCCGGCCGTGTCTGGAAGCAGGTCGCGCTGATGCCAGTCGATCACCGCATCGCAGTTTTCGATGACGGTCACAGTCTGAACCCGATTGCAGCCCAGCGCTTCCTGTGCCGTATAGCCAAGGCCCAGGCCCCCGATGATCACATCCAGGTCTGTTCCCGGTGTGCGGGCCAATCCAAGGCGGGCCAGTTCCCTCTCGGCGACGGTGAACAGGCTTGACATCAGATGATCGTCATCGAGTTTGACCTCATAGACATCGGCCGACACCGTCACATCGAAACGACGTCGCAGACTGATCACACCCATCGGAGTCTGCTGCCAGCCCAACTCTTCGAACCGCGCGCTCACCGTAGCGACACTAGCGCTGTTTCGAGTTAACTCGGTACGGCCAGCGTCGCATCGACTGCCGCAGGGTCCCCGGCGTACCCGCCGGCCCGGAGGGTGACGTCCGTGGCGGCAAGTGTGAATCCGTCACCGGCCCAGCGTTGGATGGGACGAACCGAGCAATCGACGGCGACCCGGGCGGTGGTTCCTGCGTCAAGAGCGACCGTTTGGAAGCCGACGAGGTGGTGCACGTCGCGCCCGGTGTCGGCGGACTGCACGGCGTAGATCTGGACGACATGGCGGCCGCGGCGAACCCCGGTGTTGGCGACGGTGACCGCGACCCTGAACTGATCGCCGTCGAGTGGTTCGACTACTTCCAGGTCCGCCATGGCGAAGGTGGTGTAGCCCAAACCGAACCCGAACGGATAGGCCGCGGCCACACCGTCACGGTCAAGCTTGCGTTGCCCCCACCACCGGCCGTAGCAGACGGTGGCGGCGTCCCAATCCACCTGGGGCAGGTCACTTTGCCGGTGGGGGATGGCGACGGGTAGCCGCCCGCCCGGTTCGGCATCCCCGAGCAGAACGTCGGCGATTGCACGGCCACCCTCCATGCCCGGGTACCAGGCCAGCAACACCGCAGCGACATGGCTGTCCCACGGGTCGAGCACGATCGTCCCTCCGCCGATCACCACCACCACGGTCCGGTCATTGACCGCTGCCACCGCCTCGATCAGCGCGATGTCCTCGCTGCGCAGTCGAAGATCGCGGCGGTCACCGCCGAACTTTTTGAGCTTGGCCACCTGGGCTGCCACCCGGACCATCACGGCGGCGAACGGCCGGAATCGGGCGATACCCCCGAGCAACTGTGTGGATGCGGTGTCCACGCCGATCATCGACTCGCCCTCGTCCTGCGAGGACAGCCCCACCACAACCACGGCGGCGTCAGCGCCGCGGGCCGCCGCCGCGGCCGCCGTGGGGTCGGTGCCGCCGACATGAGTCAGCCTGGGCCCCAACCGATCTCGCAGGCCATCGAGGATGGTTGTCGCATGCGGTGGGCTGACCTTTGAGGAGCCGACATCGCCCTGGTTGGCTCGGTCGGCGAGCGGACCGAGCAGTGCGACCCGCGACAGCGACGCTTCCGCCAGGGGCAGGGCCGACCTGCCGTCGCCGCACTGGTTGCGCAACAACACCGTGCCGCGGCACGCCGCTTCCCGGGCCAGGCGGCGGTGCGCCGCCGAGGCGACCACGTCGGCGGGCGGAATTGGGCGGACGCGCAGAGCGAGCCGGATCTGGGCCGAGAGTTGGCGGTGTGCGGCGCGTTCGACGTCGGTGCGCTTGAGGGTGCCTGCTGCCAGCGCAGCGGGCAGGGCGGCCGCCCGCTGTTGACGGAATGGCATCTCCAAATCCTGTCCGGCGGCCACCGATCCGACCGGGTCGCGAAGTCCCCAGATGAAATCAGTGAGCACGAATCCGGCGAAGCGCCACTGGGTACGCAGAATGTCGGTGAGCAGGTGCCGATTCTGTCCCGCCCAGGTTCCGTTCACCGAGTTGTAGGAACTCATCACGCAATCCACGCCAGCCTCCACGACGGTCCGGAAGTGCGGCAGGTAGATCTCGTGCAGCACATCCTCGGCGACGCGGACGTCGACCCGGAAGCGGGCCTCCTCCATCGAGTTGAGTGCGAAGTGCTTCACGCAGGACATCACCCACGGGTTGGCACCGGCGACTGCCGCGGCCCCCATCGCCCCCAGCAGCACCGGATCCTCGCCGTAGGACTCCTGCGCTCGCCCCCATCCGGGCGCGTAGGCGAGGTTGATGCAGATGCCGGCCCACAGGTTGGCGCCCTGGGCGCGAGCCTCGGTTCCGATGACGTCGGCGACGGCTCTCTCAAGGTCGGTGTCCCAGGTTGCGGCGCGGGCGATGGCCACCGGAAATGCGGTCGAGGCGCCGAGTGCGACTCCGCGCGGGCCGTCGGTGAACCGGATACCGGGAATGCCGAGTCGGTCGATACGGCCGCCCTCGAACGGCACCCGGTTGTACCGCTGCGACATCTCCCGCACACCCCGCAGGATTGTCAGATCACCGTCGAGCAGCCACAGCAACTCACCCTCGGTCAACTGGTCGATCAGCGCCGCGACGGCGACATCGAAGCTCTGCTCGCCGCGACGAACTGCGCCTACCGCAGTGGCGAAGGCCGAGTCCGCCCGACTAGGTGAATCGGCGGAGTCCATCAGCGATCCGCGAACCCGTTGCCTACGCCGGAGGAAGGGCGGTACGCGCGCGCCGGGCGGCGATGAAGGAGCGCACGCCGACGCCGAGGTAGACCACCGAAAGGACGGCGGTGGCGGCCTGTGCGAAAACGGCACCCGGGCGTGCCGCGGTGCCGTCGAACGCCGCGGGCAGTTGCACAATCGATCGGGCGGTTCCCAGCAGGGCCAGCAGTCCGATCAGCAGGGCGGCGTGCATGACGTGCATGCGCAGGTTCTCTTTGCTGCCGAGCAGGCCCAACACCAGCAGGACTACGCCGATGATGGCCGGTATCAGGGCGGTTTTGTGGACGGCGCCGGTCAGGAAGAAGCCGGCCAGGCCGAGCGCGATGTAGATGAGCGAGAAGATGACGGTGATTCGCGGCATGAAGGCAGTGTAGCCAGATGTAATCCGGACATTGGCTCCCGGAGAGCCTCGGCAGACTTCCCCGCCACAGCGATCAGCCGCGTCGCCGGCAGGGGATTCGGCGATACTGATCAGATGGAACTGGAGGTCATCGGATTCGACCTGGCGTCATGTCTGATTGCAGAGACTCACGGGGTCAACAGAATTGAACTGTGCGCGAACCCCCACGAGGGCGGGACTACCCCGTCCTACGGGATGATCGCCACGGCACGGAAGAACACCTCCGTTGAGCTGTTTCCGATCATCCGGCCCAGGGGCGGCGACTTCTTGTTTACCCAACTGGAGTTCCGCTCGATGATCGCCGATATCGAGCAGTGCGGCCAGTTGGGTTGCGACGGGGTGGTGATCGGCATGCTTAACCGAGACGGTGGTGTCGATACCGAACGGTGCGCTGATCTGATCGAGCGCGCGGGGGCGATGCAGGTCACGTTTCATCGGGCGTTCGACCGGGTGAAGGATCCGATGAAAGCGCTGGAGCAGATCATCGAACTGGGGTGTAGGAGAATTCTGACCAGCGGTCAGCGTCCGAATGTCGAATCGGGGAAGGAAAACTTGAGGGCGCTGGTGCAAGCAGCCGGTGACCGCATCACGATCATGCCGGGCTCGGGCGTCCGGAGCGGCAATGTGCTCGAGTTGGCAAAGTTCACCGGTGCCAGGGAGTTTCACAGTTCAGCCCGATCGTCTCGCCCGTCAGCAATGCGGTATATCAACCCCGCCATGGATGAGGACCTCGCGTCAATCAGTATCGACGCCGAGGAGGTCTTGGAGCTTCGGCGGCTCCTCGATGGGTACGAACTGGCTCAGCTGCCGTAGAGATGCAGCACCCGGGCTGCGGTGGTGGCGATATCGCCGCTGAGCGTCACCACCGGCGGACCACCGCGCTGATGGATCACGTTCGCCAGGACGATCACGTAGGTATTCGACGCCGGGTCAATCCACAGCGTCACCCCGGTGAACCCACCCTGGCCGAAACTGCCGACCGGAAAAATCAGGCCGCGCGGCCGGGACAGGGCCGTGTCGATATCCCAGCCAAAGCCGCGCAGATCCTGTCCCGGTATCGCCGGATAGTTCACCGCAAGTAGCGGATCGGTGTTCGCGGTGCGGATCGATTCCCGCACCGCGGTGTTCGCCGCGTCGAGTTGCCCGCTGTGGTGTCCGGGTTGCTGGGGGGTCGTCATCAATTCCACGCTCGCCTGCGTCAGCGGAAACTCGCTCGGCCGGCCAGCCAGCCGATCAAGCAGAGCCTGGGCGAACAGGCCGAGATCGCGCACCGTCGAGAACACCCCGGCACTGCCGGCCACCCCTCCCATCCGGCGTGCCGTCGGGTCGTGCACGGTGCCGCGCAGAGGCCGGCCGATGTTCGGATTGATGCCGGGAGTGTCCTCGTCACGTGCCGTCGGAGCGATACGCGCCAGCACATCGGTGCTCCAGGTGCTGGCCGGGCAGTCGACGGCCCGCGGTGCGCTCGGATCGAAAGCGAGCGCGGTGCCGATGACCCGGTAGGGACCACACGCTGTAGCCGCCGGCAGGTAGCGGGTGTCTGTCATGTCGAGTGGTTCGAAGATGTTGCGTTGGGCGTAGACGTCTTCGGGTTCGCCGGTGATCTTCTCGATCATGGCGCCGAGGAGAATGAACCCGATGTCGGAGTAGTGGAAGAGCTCTCCGGGATCGAAATCCAACCGCGCGTTGAGTGCGCGACGGATTCCCTCCGCTTTGTCGGCCTGCTGCAACCCCCATGGGCCGTCCAGGCTCAGATCTCCGGCAAGGCCCGAGGTGTGTGTCAGCAGCATGCGCAACGTCACTTGCGCCCGACGCGGGTCATCGGCTGGGTTGAACTCGGGCAGGTAGGTCTGCAGGGGTTCATCGATCGCGACCTTGCCCTGCTCGGCGAGTTGCAGAACAGCAGTTGCCGTCGCGAGGCTCTTCGTCATCGATGCCAGATCGAAGATTGTGTCCTCGGTCATGGGTTCCGCAGGTGCGGGGGAGCC
>CAIWCQ010000309.1 GCA_903911165.1 uncultured Actinomycetes bacterium
GATCATCCGCATCGAACAGCTTGCGCCGCTACCTAAGCGCCGATTGGCCGTCACTCTTGACGAGTACCCCAACATCCGCGAGTACTTCTGGGTGCAGGAGGAGCCGGCAAACCAGGGCGCTTGGCCGACGTTCGGACTGAACCTGCCGGAGTTGCTGCCAGACAAGCTGACCGGCATCAAGCGGATCTCACGGCGCGCGATGTCGGCGCCGTCGTCAGGGTCATCGAAAGTGCACGCCGTCGAACAGCAGGAGATCCTCGACGAGGCGTTTGGCTGACGCGCGGCCGCGCCGTCCGACTGACGCGCGAGCGTGCGTGTCGGTACGCCGACACGCCGCGGGCAGCGAACAGTACGCGCACGCTGGCGTACGGACCTCAGCCGAAGATCGGCAGCAGTGGTGTGCCGTCACTGAGCGAATCGGCGACGTTGTCCACCGCCCTCGGGCACAGGAACGAAATGGCCGTGCCGGTGAACATCGTGCCCACCCCCAGGGGGCGGCCGATGCCGTCGGCGACCTTGGCCGCGATGTCGACGGCGTCTTGGCCGCGATCGGCCAGGACCGGGCACAGCGCCCGGCTCACCTCACCGGCGTCGACCGGACTGAGATTGCCGTTACCGAGGCCGTCGAGGGCGGAAAGAACATCGTCGACGGTGTCGGCAACGTCGGTGGTGTCGGCGGCGGCGGGCGCGGCAAGCACGCCGGCGAGGATCCCGAGGGCCGCTACCAGCAATCCAGTGGTGTGACGCAGTTTCATGACCTTTCAATCGTAGGGCGATCCGCGGGCGTTACGGGCCGGAACGCCCTTGCTACCCTGACCCAGACTCGACAACCAGGGGGAACGCAATGCAGGGATTTGCCGGCAAAGTGGCGGTCGTGACCGGGGCGGGTTCCGGTATTGGTCAGGCCCTGGCCCTTGAGCTGGGTCGATCCGGCGCCTCGGTCGCCATCAGCGACGTCGACACCGAGGGCCTGGCGGTCACCGAGGCACGTCTGAAATCGGTCGGGGCGCCGGTCAGGGCCGACCGGCTCGACGTCACCGAACGGGAAGCGCTTGCGATCTACGCCGACGAGGTGAAGGACCAGTTCGGCAAGGTGAACCAGATCTACAACAATGCCGGCATCGCCTTCAGTGGCGACGTGGAGATCACGCCGTTCAAAGACATCGAGCGCATCATGGACGTCGACTACTGGGGCGTGGTCAACGGCACCAAGGCCTTCCTGCCACACCTGATCGCCTCCGGCGACGGCCATGTCATCAATATCTCCAGCATTTTCGGACTGTTCTCGGTGCCCGGCCAGGCCGCCTACAACTCCGCGAAGTTCGCGGTTCGCGGATTCAGCGAGGCACTGCGGCAGGAAATGATCCTGGCCCACCATCCGGTCGCGGTGACCACCGTGCACCCCGGTGGCATCAAGACCGCCATCGCCCGCAACGCTACCGCCGCCGAGGGCTTGGATTCCGCGTCGATGGCCGAGTGGTTCGACTCAAAGATGGCCCACACCTCCCCGGAGAAGGCCGCGCAGATCATCCTCGAGGCGGTGGCCAAGAAGAAGGCACGCGTGCTCGTAGGCGCCGATGCCAAGGTCCTCGACATCGTGGTACGAGCCACCGGGTCGGGTTATCAGCGGATTGTGACCACACTGGCAGCCCGGTTCATGCCCACGATGCGCTGATTCCCCCAGAGCGCGTTGCCCCAGAACACGTTGCCCCAGAACACATTCCCCCAGAACACATTCCCCCAGAACACGCCGAACGTTCAGCGCCCCAGAGGGTTGGCGGTCAGCCAGGCCTCGGCCACCGACCGGGGATCGACACCCGTCTCAACCTCGTCGCGCATCGCGATCAGCGCAGCCGTGTCGAGAACACCCGCGATCTCGTTGATCGCCCGCAACTGCATCTGATTGAGTTCGTTGCGCCTGAACAGCGCGACGACATTCTGGGCCATCACCAGGGTGGGCTTGCGGTCGACGAGCACCACGACACCGTCGGGAACGCCGGTGTCGGCGGTCGTGGTCCACGCCGCGGTGACGGCACCGGATCGCAGCGCGCCGAACAGCATCGCCGCAGTGCCGAATTGGCGCGCCGGAACGAGGGCACAGTCCCCGACTCGCTCCGGCGTCACACTGCCGGCCTCCGACCCGACGCTCACCCGGGCACAGTCCGCCACCAGTGCCGTCAGATCGCGACTTCCCCATCTCGCTGCCGTCGCCGCGGTGACGGCCAGCGCAGGCTTGTCTTCGGCGGCGACCGCATAATCACCGGCGGCCACCCCCTCGGGCAGTGCGCCGACCATCGCCCGGTACACCTGCGCGGCGGAACGGGCGGTCGAACCGGGTGCAAACCGTTCCAGCAACCGGCCGGTGAATCCCGGCACGACGCCGAGGGTTCCACCGTCAAGTCCGGCCACCGGGTCTGCGGAGGTTTCCACTACGGCGGCGGTGCCGTAATAGCGCAACCCGGCGGCATAGATGTTGGCCAGCAGGGTGATCGTCGGGTCGCTGGTCGCGCCCACGGTCAGGACGGCTGCCGGTGCGGGCGTGCCGCAACCAGCCACCGGTGCAGTCAGCACAGTCAACGCAGCCAGTGCGGCCGCCACTGACCGGCGACGCGCTATCGGCCTCATCGCCGAACCGCTCACTCCTCGCCGGCGGCCGCGGCCACCGCGGGCCCGACCCGTGGGTCCAGCGGGCTCGGAACGATATGGTCCGCCGCCAAGACGATGGGGATCGAGTCCAGGTCACCGAAAGCCTTGAACAGCGCGATCTTTCCCGCGCTGACAGTCATCCCGTCGATCATCGCCGGCGCGCTCAGATCATGCCGAGTGCGGTGACCGCGTCGCGTTCGTCGGCCAATTCGGCGGTGGAGGCATCGATGCGGCTCCGGGAGAACTCGTCGATCGTGAGGCCTTCGACGATCGACCAGTTGCCGTCCCTGGTGGTTACCGGGAATGACGAGATCAATCCCTCCGGCACACCGTAGGAGCCGTCGGATACGACCGCCATCGACACCCAGTCACCGGCAGGCGTGCCGAGCAGCCAGTCCCGCGCGGCATCGATCGTCGCCGAGGCGGCCGAGGCGGCAGAGGAGGCTCCGCGTGCATCGATGATCGCCGCGCCGCGCTTGGCGACGGTGGGAATGAAGTAGTCCTGCACCCAGGCCTGATCGTTGACCACTGCGGCTGCGTTCTTCCCGCCGACCTCGGCGTGGAACAAATCCGGATACTGGGTGGCCGAGTGATTGCCCCAGATCGTCATCTTCTTGACGTCGGTGACCGCCGCGCCGGTCTTGCGGGCCAGCTGCGAGATCGCCCGGTTGTGATCGAGGCGGGTCAGTGCCGAGAACCGTTCCCGCGGAATAGCCGAGGCATTCGTCATGGCGATCAAGGCGTTGGTGTTGGCCGGGTTGCCGGTCACTCCGACGCGGATATCGTCAGCGGCGACCTCACCCAGCGCCTTGCCCTGGGCGGTGAAGATCGCGCCGTTGGCCTCCAGCAGGTCCCCGCGTTCCATGCCCGGGCCGCGCGGGCGAGCGCCGACCAGCAGGGCCAGGTTCACGCCGTCGAAGATCTTGGTCGGATCGGCACCGATCTCCACGCCGGCCAGCGACCCGAACGCGCAATCGTCGAGCTCCATCACCACACCCTCGAGCGCCTTCAGGGCGGGTTCGATCTCGAGCAGTCGCAACTCGATCGGACGGTCGGCGCCGAGCAGAGCACCGCTCGCCAGCCGGAACAGCAGGCTGTAGCTGATCTGACCGGCGGCGCCGGTGACGGCGACTTTGAAGGGCGCTGTGCGCACGGGAGTGCTCCTTGCTGGGGGCCGGGCTGGAAACGGGGAAAGCTGCGCCCAAAAATCTAGCGCACCCCGTCCGACCGGGAATCTCCGGTCCGGTGGGCTCGGGGCCGGTAGCCGGCTCCGGGCCCACCCGGCCGCTGAGTCCCAGCTATACCTGAGCTAGTTCGGACGAGCGCGTAACATCACCGACGACCCGAGACCGGGGCCCTAACAGTGGCGGGGAGGACGTTGCCATGGCGCAGTTTCAAACTCGCCCACCGATACTTCTCGAAGTGAATCTGATTCACAATCCTGACCCCGAGCCGGACGCCGCGACGGTGTCGGAGACCGTGGTCGACTGCGCGGTGTATTGCGACGGCGAGCGTCTGCCCGGTACCTACACCCACCAGACTGCGCTGGCCGAGGTGCGCAAACTCGAACAGGGTGGCCTGCGGCCCTTCGTCTGGATCGGGCTGCACGAACCGGACGCCGAACAGATGCAATCGGTCGCGGAGGTTTATGGCCTTCACCCGCTGTCGGTGGAGGACGCGGTTAACGCCCACCAGCGGCCCAAGGTTGAACGCTACGACGACATCCTGTTCCTGGTCCTCAAGACGGTGAAGTACGTGCCGCACGAATCGATGGCACTGGCCCGCGAAATCGTTGAGACCGGCGAGATCATGGTGTTCATCGGACCCGACTTCGCCGTCACGGTCCGGCACGGAGACCACACCGGGCTCGCGGTGGTTCGCCGGCAACTCGAGGAGAACCCCGACCGTCTCAAACTCGGTCCGCCCGCGGTGATGCACGCTATCGCCGACCACGTCGTCGACTCTTACCAATCGGTTTCCGAAGCGATGGAGGCCGACGTCGACGCCATCGAGGAGGAGACCTTCTCGCCTGGGCGCAGAACCGACATCGAACCCATCTATCTGCTCAAGCGTGAAGTAGTGGAACTGCGCAGAGCGGTCTGGCCCCTGACCGATGCGCTGGCGAGAATGCAGACCGACTATCAAGACCTGCTGCCCAAGGAAATCCGGCGCTACATGCGCGACGTCGCCGACCACCAGACGATAGCGGCCGATCTCATCGCCAGCCACGACGAGATGCTGACCTCGCTGGTGCACGCCGCGCTGGCCCGCGTCGAACTCCAACAGAACCTCGACGTGCGCAAGATCTCGGCGTGGGTGGCGATCGCCGCCGTTCCGACCATGATCGCGGGAATCTACGGGATGAACTTCGAGAACATGCCGGAGTTGGCGTGGCAGTGGGGATATCCGGCGGTACTACTGCTGATGGCGACGGTGTGCGGAAGCCTGTATTTCACCTTCCGGCGCAACCACTGGCTGTAGCGGTTCGGGGTCGACCGCTACTGCGGCGACGACGCTGGCCTCCGCGGATCGAGCACGTCGACGCGATCGTCGGCCCACGCCTGACGCAGTGCCTCAGCACCTTTGAGCCGAACCCAGGCCGCCTCGGTCTGGGTGATCGGCACCGCGGAAAGGAAGCGAACCGGATCGCGCGGCGGCCCCAGTGGCAATTCGGGAATCTCCGAAAGACCCAGTAGCACAGCGGTGAACGGCGCGCCGTCCCACAGTGGGCCGGACAGGTCCACCAGCGCACCGGCGTCCAGCACCACCCCATCGACCGCCGGCGTCGCGGCCAACACCGCCAGGCTGCGGGCCAGACCGGCCCCCGGAGCTCCGGCCCGCAGGCTTAGCGCAATCTCCGCTCGCGGGCCACGGATCGGATCGGTTACCGCCGCCGAACCGTCGGCCATCGGATAGCGCGAGCACCCCACGGTCACATAGTGGAACAGGCTCTCCGATCCGACGCGGAGGTCGGGGCCGAATCGCAGCACATCGATGCGCTCGACGCCGAGGAAGGTGACGTTGGCACCGTCAGGTTCGGTGTCAATGCCAGCAGATTCGAAATGCTTGCGCAGGTGATCTCGCACCGCGGCGGGCAAATCGTTCACTGGGGCAAATCGTTCACTGGGGCAAATCGTTCACTGGGGCAAATCGTTCACTGGGGCAACTCGGTCATCGGGCCAGTGCGCTCAGTCCGGTAACAGCGTCGAAGACGTTCAATCGGGTGGTGTCCAGCGCCAACTCGACCGGTTCGCCCGTCCTGGCGCTTGACTCAGCCGAAACCCTTGCCACGAAACGGTTCTCGCCGAAACCCGACCCATCGCCCGCTTCGGTAGAGAGTTCCGCCAACTGCGTCGAGCGCACGCCGGGGCCGCCGGTGGAGAAGTACACATACTTGTCCGCGCCCAACGACTCGACCAGGTCGGCGGTGACACCGAGGGTCAGATACCGAGATCTTTCCTTCGCGTCGATCAGCGTGGCGTCCTCGAAGTGTTCGGGGCGCACACCCACGATCAGGTTCGTGATGCCGGCATTGCGGGCCAGCACGCTGCGTAGCGTGCCATCGAGCGATACCTGGCCGATCGGCAGTCGCAAGCCTGTTTCGGTCAGCGTTGCCGGGAAGAAGTTCATCGCCGGAGAGCCGATGAAGCCGGCGACGAACAGGTTGGCGGGGGTGTTGTATAACTCCGCCGGGGTGCCGATCTGCTGGGCTTCGCCGGCCCGCAGTACCACCACTCGGTCACCGAGGGTCATCGCCTCGGTTTGATCATGGGTGACGTAGACGGTGGTGGTGCCCAGCCGGTTCTGCAACCGAGCGATCTCGCCGCGCATCTGCACCCGCAACTTCGCGTCGAGGTTGCTCAACGGCTCGTCCATCAGAAACACCTTGGGCTTGCGCACGATCGCCCGCCCCATCGCAACCCGCTGGCGCTGACCGCCGGAGAGTTGAGAGGGCTTGCGGTCCAACAGGCCGGTCAGATCGAGGACGGTGGCGGTCTCGGCGACCCTAGCCTCGATCTCGGATTTGCCCATCTTGGTCAGGGTGAGCGGGAAGGCGATGTTCTGGCGCACCGTCATGTGCGGGTAGAGCGCGTAGGACTGGAACACCATCGCAATGTCACGATCGCGCGGCGCCTTCTCGTTGACCCGCTGATCGCCGATACGCAGTTCGCCGGAACTGATGTCCTCCAGTCCGGCAATCATGTTCAAGGTGGTGGACTTTCCGCATCCGGACGGCCCGACCAGGATCACGAACTCGCCGTCGGCGATGGTGAGGCTGAGGTCGCGCACTCCGGTGGCGCCGTCGGGATAGATCTTGCTGACGTGGTCCAGAACGATTTCGGCCATAGAGAACCCCGCTACCCCTTCACCGCGCCGGAGGTCAGCCCGGCAACGATCTTTCGTTGGAAAATCAGAACAAAGATGATGATCGGGATGGTGATGACCATCGCACCCGCGGCGATCGATCCGGTCGGCTCCTCGAACTGCGAACTGCCGCTGAAGTTTGCGATCGCTACCGGCGCGGTGATGGCCGCCGTGGTTGCGGTCAGCGACAACGCCAATAGCAGGTCATTCCACGCGAAGATGAACACCAGGATGGCGGCGGTGACGATCCCCGGCGCGGCCAGCGGCGCGATCACCCTGCGGAACGCCTGAGCCGGCGTAGCACCGTCCATCTTGGCGGCCTTCTCCAGATCGCGCGGAATCTCACGGAAGAACGCCGCGAGGATGTAAATCGCCAACGGCAGAGCGAAGGCGATGTAGGGGATGATCAGACCTGCCCAGGTGTCGAACAGGCCGATCCGCCGCTCGATGTTGAACAGCGGTGTGACAAGGGAGATCTGCGGAAACATCGCGATCAGCAGAGCGGCACCGACGAGCAGTTTCTTGCCGGCGAACTCCAGTCGGGCCACGGCGTAGGCCGCCATGCCGCCGATCACGACGGCGATGACGGTGGTGATCAGTCCGATGCCGAGGGAATTCACGAGCGCCGAGGTGAACACATCACCTTTGAAGATGCCCCTGTAGTTATCGAACGTGATCGACGACGGAATCAGCTTTCCGTCCTTGACCGCCTGGGTGGGCTTGAGCGACAGACTCAGGATCCACAACACCGGGAGCAGCGCATAGACGATCACGAGGGTGTTGATGACAGCCCAACCGGTGGTGTGACGAGGTGTGACTGCCATGTCAGTGCGTCTCGCCGTCGGTTCCGGGCGCAGCCGCACCGAACAGTCTGATGAAGACGAACGCGATGATGGCAACTGTGGCGAATACCAGCACGCTGATCGCCGAACCCAGCCCGAGGTTGAACGCCTTGAACAGGTTGTCGTAGCCCAGGATCGACACTGAGGCGGTGTCGTTGGATCCTGCCGTCAGCACGTAGATGTTGTCGAAGATCCGGAATGCGTCGAGTGTGCGGAACAGCAGTGCGACCAGGATGGCGGGCTTCATCAGCGGGATGATCACCCGGGTCAGCCGCGTCCACGCACCGGCGCCGTCGACCTCCGCGGCCTTGAGTAGGTCATCTGGCACCAGTGCCAGGCCGGCCAGTAGCAGCAGCGCCATGAACGGTGTGGTCTTCCAGACCTCGGCCCCGATGATCACCGCCAGCGACGGAATCTGCTGGGTCAGCGGGGCGCTGCCATCGGGGAGCAGATTCGCCAGGTAACCCGTGCCGGGCGTCCAGGCGTAGTACCAGCTGTAGGAGGCGGCAACGGTGACGATGCCATACGGGATCAGGATCGCGGTGCGCACCGCGCCCCGGGCGAAGATGGTGCGGTGCATGACCAGAGCGAGCGCCAGACCGAGAACGAACTCGATCGCCACCGAGATGACGGTGATGGCCAGCGTCACGAAAAAGGCCGTCCACCAGTACTTGTCGGTGAGGATGGTCTGGTAGTTCCCCAGACCGATGAACGCGGTGTCGGCGGGGCTGGCCAGGTTGTAGCGGTGCAGGCTGAGCCAGAACGCGTAGATGACCGGGTAGGCGGTGACCGCCAACATCAGGATCACCGCCGGGGCGATCAGTCGGTAGGCAAGGCGGCGCTGCGAGCGGCGATCATCGGTACCCGCGGTGGGCGCCGTCACGGGATCAGGCCTTTGCCGTCGATGGCCTTCTGCACCTGGGCGGCGAGTTCATCGGCGGTGCGCTCGGGATCGATCGACGTGATCGGCGCCAAGGTGGCTGAGATCCGCGTCGACATCGCCTGGTAGTTCGGGGTCGCCGGCCGCACCGCGGCGGTGGTCAGTTGTTCGCGGATGATCGCGTACTGCGGATACTTCTTCTGATAGTCCGGGTCGTCGTAGAGCGATGCCCGCACCGCCGGCAGTCCGCCCTCGATCGAGGTGTAGCGCTGGTTGCTCTCGCTGCGGATACAGCGGATCGCCTCGAACGCCTCGGCCGGATGGCGCGTGGTGCTGGCCACCGCGAAGTTGAGACCGCCGAGGGTGACCCGCGCGCCCTGCCCGGGCGTCACACCCGGATACGGGGCGAAGGCGAACACCTGCCGACTGGCGTCGAGGGCGACCTGGAACTGCTCGTCGGTGGGCGCGAAGGTGCCCGCGTCGTTGATGGCGCCGGCAAGTTCGGGCTTGTCTGCCAGCGGTAGAAACGGCACGCCGCCCTTGACGGCGTTCTCCAGCATGGAGGCAAATACGAACGGCCAGTTGACTTCCAGCGCGGCGTTGCCCTGTTCGAGCGCCAACCGGGCGGTGCCCTCGTCGGTCTGGGTGATCGAGGGGTCCGCACCGGGCGCGGTGGCCACCGCCTTGATGATCTGCAACGCCTTGACTGTGGCCGCGCGGTGTTCGGGCGTGTCGACGAGGGTGACCGTCTTTCCGTCCTCGGAGAGCACCCGACCGCCCGCGCTCTCCAGCAGAGTGTTGAACCAGACCACCAGCCCCTCGTACTGCTTGGCCTGCACCGCGATCCAACTGGGTTTACCTTCGGCGTGCAGCCGGGTTGCATCAGCAATCATCTGATCCCAGGTCGGCGGGGGCGGAGCCACCAGATCCGGCCGGTACCAAAGCAATTGAGTGTTGGTGGTGATGGGTGCGGCGTAGAGGCCACCACGCCAACTGGCTGTTTCGAGTGGACCGGGCAAGGTGTCGGCGACGGCGTCCGCCTCGGCCAACCCGGCGGGATCGGCCGATAACGGCAGGGCCCAACCAGCCTCAGCGAACTCTGCGGTCCACACCACATCAAGGGCCATGATGTCCAGCGTGCGGTCATTACCGGTGATCCGGCGCGCCAGTTGCAGTCGCTGGTCGTCGGCACCCTTGGGAAGGCTGAACTGCTGGATCCGGAATCGTCCGCCGAATTGTTCCGTGCAACGCTTCGCCACTGCGGTGAACGTCGCGCTCTCACCTGCTGCGGTGTAAAGGCTCACGACCCGGCCGTCGTCGGCGGTGCCACACGCCGAGGCGAGCGATGCGGCGCTGATCGCGGTCAGTGCAGCCGCGGCCACGCGCCGTCCGTATGCGCCAACGGTCGTCACGACGCCCACCTTTCGCCGCTCATCACCGGTGCCCGACAGATCACTGTAGCCGGGCGCTGGGCCGCACTCAGCTATAACCTCAAGCGCCCCAGCATGTCCCGGGCCTTTTCGGCGTTCTGCGGATCGCACAGCACGTCGTAACGCCCGGCCACCAGTTGCATGGTCGAACTGAAATCTCTGGTCCCCTTGGACATCGCGTACGGGATCGACGAGGTGATCAGACCGAAGACGACACCGGCGATGACGCCGACGAGAAGCGACTGGGCCGGGTTTCCGAAGAATCCCAGAACCAGCCCAATGAACACACCGAGCCACGCTCCACTGAGGATTCCGCCGCCGATGACCTTGCCCCAGCTGAGCCGTCCGGTGACGCGCTCAACCTGCATCAGGTCGACGCCCACAATGGTCACCTGCTGCACCGGGAATTGGTTGTCGGAGAGGAAGTCAACCGCTCGCTGCGCCTCGGCGTAGGTCGGATATGAGCCCACCGGCCAGCCTTTGGGCGGCGTCGGCAGACCCAGGGGGCCGCGACGCGATGGACCGGCGCTGCCGCCGGGAACCGCGCCGACATTCGGCTGCAATGGACTGGTCATGGTGTCGCTCTCCTCCGTCGATCAACGCTGACCTGCAGCGCATAGGCTAGGTTTACCGCATGACAGGTCTACCAGCATGACAGCTGGCAGCGGTGAACCCGGGGAAACGCCCCAGAACCAGGGTTGGAACCCGGACCCGGACACCTTCGAGTACCCCGAACAGCCGGTCTACGGCGGTTACCCACCTCCACCGCAGGCGTCAGGCGGGTACCCACCACCGCCGCCGGGCTTCGCGCCCCCGCCGGAATCCGGATACCCCTACCCGGTCGGCTACGGATATCCGACGCAGCAGGCCGGCACCAACTCGCTGGCCGTCTTCTCGCTGGTGGCCTCGGTGGTGGGTCTGCTGTGCGGACTGGGTTCGCTGGTCGGCATCGTGCTGGGAGCGATCGCGATCAGCCAAATCAAGAGGACACGCCAGGGCGGCTACGGCCTTGCGGTGGCCGGAATCGTCGTCGGCGTGGCGTCCCTGGTGATCAGTGTTGTGTGGATGACGACCTACGCCTTCAACTAGCCGGGCGGCACGAACCCCGGCGAAAGCCGACTCATTCCGGCGGCTCGCCCCTTGCCCACGACCACCAGGGCCATCTTGCGGCTGGCTTCGTCGATCATCTGCTCGCCCAGCATCACCGCGCCGCGCGCGCCCCCGGCTTTCGAGGTGTGCCACTCGTAGGCCTCCAGAACCAGTTCGGCGCGGTCGTATTCGTCCTGACGAGGACTGAAGATCTCGTTGCCGGCCGCGATCTGGTCGGGATGCAGCACCCACTTACCGTCATAGCCCAGCGCCGCCGACCGCCCGGCCACCCGACGGAACGCCTCGACGTCTCGTACTTTCAGGTAGGGCCCGTCGATCGCGGCCACACCGTGCGCACGTGCGGCGACGAGGATCGTCATCAGCACGTGGTGGTAGGCGTCGCCGATGTCGTAGCCCTCGGGTTGCTCGCCGACCACCTGGGTGCGCATATTCAGACTGGCCATCATGTCGGCGGGCCCGAGCACCAGGGCCTGGACCCGCGGGGCAGCGGCGATCGCGTCGATGTTCCGCAGCCCGCAGGCATCTTCGATCTGCACGTCGATCCCGATCCGGCCGACCGGTAGCCCATGGCTGCGTTCCAGTTGGGTGAGCAGCAGATCCAGCGCATGCACGTGATGCGCGTCGGCGACTTTGGGCAGCACCATGACGTCGAGGTGGGATCCGGCGGCCGACACCACCTCGATCACGTCGCGGTGCGTCCACGGCGTCGTCCAGTCGTTGACCCGGACGCCGCGCAACTGGCCGGCCCAACCCGGCGCGGCCAGCGCCGCGCCGACCTGGGTCCGCGCCGCCGCCTTGGCGTCCGGCGCCACCGCGTCCTCGAGATCAAGGAACACCTCGTCGGCGAGCAGGCCTTTGGCCTTCTCGATCATCGCGGGGTTGCTGCCCGGAACCGACAGACAGGTTCTGCGGGGCCGATAGCGAAAGTCCACCCGCAGGCTCCTACTCTTTGTAGTCATGGCGCCGATGAACAGGGTATACGCGGCGCGGCTGGCAGGGATGGTCGTGCTGGGTCCCGATGGCGAATCCCTGGGTCGGGTTCGCGACGTGGTGATCAGCATCGGTATCGTCCGTGAACAACCCCGTGTGCTGGGCCTCGTCGTCGAGATGACCAGCCGGCGAAGTATTTTCGTTCCGATGCTGCGGTTGACCGCGATCGAGCCGAACGCCGTCACGCTCAACACCGCCAACCTCTCGCTACGCCGGTTCGACCAGCACCCGGGTGAGGTGCTGGTGCTGGGCCAGGTGCTCGACACCCGGGTCCGGGTCAACGACCCCGAACAGGCGCAACTGGACGGAGTCGATGTCGTGGTCATCGATCTCGGCATTGAACAGAGCCGGACCCGGGACTGGCTGGTCACCCGGGTAGCGGTGCGCAGCGTGCGCCGCCTGGGACGCCGGTCGACCGTCACGGTGGTCCAGTGGCAGAACGTTGTGGGTCTCACGCCATCGGGCCTGGAGATGCCGGACCAGGGTGTCGCGCAACTGCTGCACCAGTTCGAAGGCCGGCGCCCGGTGGAGGTGGCCGACGCACTGCGCGACCTTCCCGCCAAACGCCGCACCGAGGTCATCAACGCCTTCGACGACGAGCGGCTGGCTGACGTGTTGCAGGAGTTGCCCGAGAATGACCAGACCGAGCTGCTGATGGGTTTGGACACCGAGCGCGCCGCGGACGTGCTCGAGGCGATGGATCCCGACGACGCCGCCGACCTGCTGGGCGTTCTCAATCCGACCGAGGCGGAGGCGCTGCTGCGCCGGATGGATCCGGAGGACTCCGAGCCGGTGCGGCGACTTCTGAGCCACTCCCCCTACACGGCCGGCGGCATGATGACCTCCAACCCGGTGGTTCTCGCGCCCGACACTACGGTGGCCGAGGCACTCGCCCGGGTGCGCGATCCCGACCTGACCCCGGCGCTGGCGTCGGTGGTCTTCGTAGTGCGCCCGCCGACGGCAACCCCCACCGGCCGATATCTGGGCTTGGTTCATCTTCAGGCGCTGCTGCGGGAACCGCCGGCGAATCTGGTCAGCGGCATCGTCGACACCGACCTGCCCGCGCTGCCGCCCGACGCCCCGCTGGGGTCGGTGACCCGGCATTTCGCCGCCTACAACCTGGTTTGCGGCCCGGTCGTCGACGAGGGAAACCACCTCCTCGGCGCCGTGACCGTCGATGACGTACTCGATCACCTGCTGCCCGACGATTGGCGGGATAGCTTCGAAGAGGGCGACACGACCGCAGAATTGCACGGCGTCGCCGGCCAGGACGCGCCATGAGCGATTCCCGCCAGCGACTGGATACCCCGCGGACGTCACGGCGGCCGTCATTAAACCTCGACTCCGACTCAGTCGGGCGGTTCAGCGAGTCGATCGCCCGGTTCCTCGGCACCGGCCGCTACCTGATGTGGCAGACCGTCCTGGTAATCGTATGGATCACCCTGAACCTGTTCGCGGTCGGCCTGCGCTGGGATCCCTACCCGTTCATCCTGTTGAACCTGGCGTTCTCAACGCAGGCTGCCTACGCGGCGCCGCTGATTCTGCTGGCCCAGAATCGCCAGGAAAAC
>CAIWCQ010000310.1 GCA_903911165.1 uncultured Actinomycetes bacterium
CCGATGCCCGCGATGCCTTCAGCGCAGCCTGCCGAGAACTGCGTCGCTTCCTCGCACCGGACGGCACCCATGGCATCGATGTTCTGCAGAACGGCCGCTTCGCGCGTAACGTCATCGAACGCGCCGAGCGACTGCGCGACTCGCGGGTGGCGGCGCAGAACCGTGCCGATGAGGGATCTGTCACCATCGACGACCTTCAGCGACTGTGCGCCGCGGACGTCCTCGCCGCAGTTGGCGACCTCTGCGCGGAAAAGCACGTTGGCCTCAGGACCTGATTGCGACCGCCCAATTGCAGATACCGCCAGGGGTATGTAATCTGGGGACTAGGATACCCCCGTAGGTATGAGCAGAAGACACTGGAGGACACCACCATGAAGTTCAACCAGTACTACCTCGAATGCCTGTCGCATGCCTCGTACCTGATCGGCGACGAGACCACCGGCCGCGCCGTGGTCATCGATCCGCAGCGTGATGTCAGCGAGTACGTGGCCGACGCCAAGGAACTCGGCATGACCATCGAGTTGGTCATCGAGACGCACTTCCATGCCGACTTCCTCTCCGGCCACCTCGAACTTGCCGAAGCGACCGGCGCCAAGATCGTCTACTCCTCGGTCGCAGAGACCGAGTTCGACTCCATGGCGGTCCAGGACGGCGAGCGCTACTCCCTGGGCGACATTCAGCTGGAGTTCCGCCATACCCCCGGGCACACCCCGGAGTCGATGAGCATCGTGATCTACGAGCATGCCGACGACACCGAACCCTACGGCGTGCTGACCGGCGACACCCTGTTCATCGGCGACGTCGGTCGGCCCGACCTGCTTTCCTCGATCGGTTTCACCCGCGAGGAACTCGCCGACAACCTTTACGACTCTCTCCACAACAAGCTGATGACGCTGCCCGACAGCACCCGGGTGTATCCGGCGCATGGTGCCGGCTCGTCCTGCGGCAAGAACCTGTCGACCGAACTGTGGTCGACCATGGGCGAGCAGCGCAAGACCAATTACGCGCTGCGTGCCCGCGATAAGCAGACCTTCATGGAGCTTGTCACCGAAGGCCAGCCGCCCGCACCGGGTTACTTCGTCTACAACGCGATGCTCAACCGGCGGGGCCGGGAGCTTCTCGACGAGACCGAGATGCCCACGGCGATGTCCTACGACGATGTCCGCGCGGCGATGGCCGCCGGCGCGATTCTGGTCGACGGCCGCAGCCCCGAGGAGTTCGGCCTGGGCCACCTCACGGCGGCGATCAACATCGGACTGGAGGGCCGCTACGCGGAGTTCGCCGGTTCGGTCATCAAGCCCGATATCGACATCGTTCTGCTGACCGATCCCGGCCAGGAACTGGAAGGTAAGAATCGCCTCGCGCGAATCGGTTTCGACCGGGTGGTCGGTTTCCTCGAGAACCCCTACGAGGTGATGTTCGACCACCGCGGCGACGTCGAGGTCGCCTCCCGGCTGACCGCCAACGCCCTCGGCGAGCGGATCGTCGACGTGCCCGAATTGCAGTTGGTCGATGTGCGCAACCCGGGCGAAGCCGACGCCGGGATGATCGCCAACGCGGTCAATATCCCGGTGGGCCAACTGCCCGACCGGGTCGGCGAACTCGACCACCGCAAGCCGACCGTCGTCTATTGCGCCGGCGGTTACCGCTCGTCGGTGGCGGCCAGTTTCTTGCGGCAGCGCGGTTTCGGTGACGTCAGTGATGTTCTCGGCGGCTACAACGCCTGGGACGAAGCCGCCCAGAGCGCCTCAACCAAGGGGCTGGCCTAAGCCTCAGGCGTCGAGGTCCTGCTCCACCAGTTCAGCGATCTGCGCCAGCACACCCTCGTCATCGGTGGTGATGGTGACCTGCGAGCCGTTGACGGCGCCCAAGGTCATGATCATCAGCGCCGAACCGGCATCCACCGGGTCGCCTCCGTCGAGTGCCAGCGTCACCGGAACCCCGGCGTTGACAACGGCCTCGGAGATGACGGCGGCGGGGCGGGCGTGCAGTCCGACCGCAGAACCGACCGTCACAGTCTTAGTGGGCATGGCGTGCTCCTTTGATATGTCAGGCGGAAGCGAACGCGGCGTTCGCCTCCGCTTCTGCCTTCGGCTTCACGAACTGCTTGGCGGCGATCACAGCCAGGGCACCGATCACGGTACCGGCGGCCAGCGCCACAAGGAACCACAACAGCTTCCCGATTGCGAAGAAGACAAAGATCCCGCCGTGCGGGGCCTTCAGCGTCACGTCCAAGGCCATGATCAACGCGCCGGTCACCGCGCCGCCGGCCATCATCGACGGGATCACCCGGAACGGGTCGGCCGCTGCAAACGGAATGGCGCCCTCGGAGATGAAGGATGCGCCGAGCAGCCAGGCCGCCCGGCCGTTCTCCCGTTCCGGCTCGCTGAACAAGCCCGGCCGTAGCGTCGTCGCCAGGGCCATCGCCAACGGGGGCACCATGCCCGCGGCCATCACCGCGGCCATGATGCGCAAGCTTGCCGGTTCGGCGATGTTCAGGCCGGCAGTCGCGAAGGCGTAAGCGGCCTTATTCACCGGACCGCCGAGGTCAAAGCACATCATCAGGCCGAGGATGATCCCGAGCAGAATCACCGATCCGCCGGACAAGCCGTTCAGCCAATTGGTCAGCCCAGAGGTAATTGCTGCCAGTGGACGGCCCAGTAGCAGGAACATCAACAGACCGACCACCAGTGAGGCGAACAGAGGTATCACCACCACCGGCATCAGCCCACGTGCCCACTGCGGCACGTCGACGCGACTGATCCACAGCGCGGCGAACCCGGCGATCAGACCGCCGACGATGCCGCCGATGAAGCCCGCGCCGACGAATACCGCCACCGCTCCGGCAGTGAAACCGGGTGCGAGTCCAGGTCGATCCGCGATCGCGAACGCGATGTAGCCGGCCAGTGCCGGTACCAGGAAACCGAACGCGAGCCCGCCAAGGGTGAATAGCACTGCGCCGAGATACTGCGCCAGACCGCCGCTGGGCAGGTTGGTGAGCGAGTTACCGGTGACGATAATGTGAGCCAGCGAATCCGCCTGTCCCGCAGGCGTGTTCGCGATGTCGTAGCCGGCCAGCAGGAATCCGAGCGCGATCAGTAGGCCGCCCGCGGCGACGAACGGGATCATGTAACTCACGCCGGTCAGGAGGATCTGACGCAGCCGGGTGCCCCAACCCAAATTGCCGGATAGCGCCGCAGTGGGCGCGCCGACTGCGGCGCCCTCGACCCGCGCCGCAGCGGGATTATCAGCCGCCGCAATGGCTTCGGCGATCATTGTGTCGGGCTCGTTGATAGCCCGCTTGACTCCCGAAGCGATCACCGGCTTGCCCGCGAAACGTTGCCGGTCCCTGACCCCGACGTCGGTGGCGAAGATGACCGCGTCGGCCCCGGCGATCGTCTCCGCGGAGACGGCGGTGCTACCCGAGGAGCCCTGAGTCTCCACCGTCAACTGCACACCGGCCCGCTGCGCGGCAAGCTTCAACGCGTCTGCGGCCATGTACGTGTGCGCGATACCAGTGGGGCAGGCGGTGATAGCGATGATCGACTTGCCCTGTGCCACCACGGCTGTGACCGCCGCAGTGGGGGCAGCATCTGTACTGACGACGCCGTCGACAAGCTCGACGATCTCGATATCAGTGGTCGCGGCGCGTAGCGAAGCCACGAAGTCCGGCCGGACCAGCGCCCGGGCCAGACCCGACAGCAGCGTCATGTGCTCCGACCCGGCGCCCTCTGGGGCGGCGATCAGAAACACCAGATCGGCCGGGCCATCGGGTGCGCCGAAGTCGACCGCCGGCCGCAGTCGCGCAAATCCGATCGAGGGTTCCCTGACGGTCGCCGACCTGCAGTGCGGTATCGCGATACCGCCGGGCAGCCCCGTCGCCGACTGCGCCTCGCGGGCCATGGCTGCACGCTGCAGCACCCGGGCGTCGCCGACGCGCCTGCCGGCGGCGAGCAGGCCGGCCAATCTCTTGATCACTGCTTCCTTGTCCGAGCCCGCATCGACGTCGATTAGCACCAGATCGGGACTGATGATGGTGGGGTTTGTCATGAGCGCACCTTCGTGTCGGGGTTGACGGCCGTGACTGTCACGCCATCAAGATTGAGTTGAGCCGGCGACGGCAGTGCCGAACCTGGAAGCGCTGCGGCACCACTGCCGTAGGCGACCGCCATCTGCAGGCGCTGCGGCGCGGGCGCGCCTTCGACGTCGGCGCGCACGTAACCGGCGAGCGACGAGTCGCCGGCGCCGACGGTGCTGCGCGGGCTGATCGGCGGCGGGGTCGCCAGCCAGGCTCCGTCGGCGTCGACCAGAACCGCGCCGGCCGCGCCCAGGGTCGCCAGCACCGCTCCCACCCCCCGGTCGATCAGTCGGCGGGCAGCGGTGACCACCGGTCCTGCGTCACCGCGCGCCACTGCGTTCTCCAGCGACTCGGCAGTCACGCCGGCAAGTCCGGCGAGTTCCTCGGAGTTCGGTTTGATCAGGTCCGGGGCTGCGCGCTCCAGTCCTGCGGCCAGCGCCGCCAGTGGCCCATCCGAGGTGTCGACGGCGACCTTGCAGCCCAACGGCTGTAGGGCCGCCACCACGTCGGAATACCAGCTGTCGTTCAGCCCGGGCGGTAGTGATCCGGATAGCACCACCCACCGGGCGGAACGGCCGCGTTCGATTACCGCGTTCGCCAGTGCGGTGATGTCGCGGGCCGCAATGACGGCACCTGGCTCGTTGAGTTTCGTTGTGGTGCCGTCGGGTTCGGTGATGGCCACATTGGTGCGTACTGCGGCAGCGATCGGAATTGCGTGGACATCGACGCCGATCGCGCGCAATCCCGCGAGGATCGGGTCACTCTCGCCAGCGGGCAGTACGGCGACCACGTCCAGGCCGGCCAACGTCAGGGCTCGCGCAACGTTGACGCCTTTGCCGCCTGGTTCGACGGTCACCTTGCCGACCCGGTGGACTGCTCCGCGCACCAGCGCGCCGGGCAGCGTGACGGTCCGGTCGATACTCGGGTTAGGTGTGACGGTGACGATCATGACGGCCGGTTTTAGCGGTCGTCGTGTGGGATTGTCAACGATTTGCTGTAATCCATGACATGACCGAACCACACCCATCGGTGCTTCAGGGCGTCCCTGTGGTTCCGGGAGTCCGCTTCGCGCCCGTAATCAGGGCCAACCGTCTGCCCGGGATCGATGAACTCGACCCGGGCGGTGTCCTGGCCGAACCCGACCGGCCCGCCGAGGCAGCCCGGTTCGCCAACGCCGCCTCCTCGGTGGCGCAACGCCTGCGCGACCGGGCCGCCGCGGCGAGTGGCGCGGCTTCGGAGGTGCTTGGTGCCACCGCGCAGTTGGCCCAGGACCGGGCCTGGTTGGGATCGGCCGAGAACGCGATCAAGGCGGGCAAAACCGCTGTGCGTGCGACGGCAGAGGCGGCCACCCAGTTCATCGAGATGTTCACCAAAATGGGTGGGCTGATGGCCGAACGGGTGACCGACCTCAAAGACATCCGCGATCGCGTCATCGCTGAACTCGCCGGCTTACCCGAGCCGGGTGTGCCGATTCCGGCCGAGCCGTCCATCCTGTGCGCGGAGGATCTCGCCCCGGCCGATACCGCTGGTCTTGATCCGCATCGCGTTGTAGGACTGGCCACCACGCTGGGTGGCCCGACCAGTCATACCGCGATCATCGCCCGGCAGTTGGGCATTCCGTGTGTGGTCGCCGTCAGCGGCCTCGACGATGTGCCGGCTGGCACCATGGTGCTGCTTGACGGCAACCGCGGAACCGTCATCCTCGATCCCGATCGGATGGAGGCCGCCGCGGCGGTCGCGGCATCCGATGTCGCGGCTGCGTCAATGGCCGGCTGGACAGGTCCGGGTGCGACGGCCGACGGCCACCCGGTGACGATCCTTGCGAACGTCGCCGACGGCACGGCTGCCCGTGCCGCGCGTCAGGCCCCGGTCGAGGGTGTCGGACTGTTTCGCACCGAATTGTGTTTCCTGGAAAGGGACTCCGAGCCGAGTGTTGACGAGCAGGCCGCGATCTACGCGGAGGTTCTCGAGGCATTCGCCGGCCACAAGGTGGTGATTCGCACCCTCGATGCGGGATCCGATAAGCCGCTGAAGTTCGTCACCACGCCGCAGGAGGAGAACCCGGCACTGGGCGTTCGTGGATTCCGGATCGTGCACGGCAATGCCGACCTGGTGGCCCGCCAACTCGATGCGATCGCGGCCGCGGCTGCCAGTACCGGCAGTGCGCCGTGGGTGATGGCGCCGATGATCGCCACCGCCGCCGAGGCCCAGCAGTTCGCCGGCCTGGCGCGCGACCGCGGGCTGTATCCCGGCGTGATGATCGAGATCCCGGCCGCGGCACTGCTAGCCGACAAACTTCTCGAGCACGTCGAGTTCTTGTCCATCGGAACCAATGATCTGGCGCAGTACACGATGGCGGCCGATCGGATGTCATCGGACTTGGCCACCCTGACCGACCCCTGGCAGCCGGCGGTGGTCGCCCTCGTCGCGCAGACCGCACGGGCCGGTGTTGCCGCCGGCAAGCCAGTCGGTGTCTGCGGCGAGGCCGCCGCAGATCCGCTGCTGGCATGCGTGCTGACCGGTCTGGGCGTGAGCTCGCTGTCGGCAGCCGCCTCGGCGGTGACCCCGGTGGGCGCGAAACTGGCCACGGTGACACTGCAGCAGTGCCGGGACGCGGCCGAGGCGGTGCTGACGACGGCCGGACCGGCCGAGGCGCGCGAGGCGGCTCGGGCGATTCTGGGCTGAGACTCCATCCCCACACCAGGCGCTATCCACAGGTGCGGTTGACGGTCTGGAACTCGTCGGGGGTCGCATCTAGTATCGAAAACATGTTCGAAGAATTATCTGATGCAGGGGTCGTCGACGCGATCGGCGAGGCCTTCCGCGCGGAGAACATCTCGTGTGCGCGGCGGTTGGCTGCGATCGCTGAGCTCTATGAGCGTCGTCAGATTCCGGTGGAGGACGGCGCCGGGCGTGAGTTGTGGCGGATTGATCCGTGGGAGGCGGTAGCGGCCGAGGTCGCCGCTGCCCAGACGATCACCGCTGCAGCGGCAGGCGGGTTGTTGCACTACGCGGTCTGTCTGCGTGAGCGGTTACCGCGGGTGGCGGCGGTGTTCGCGACCGGGGTCATTGATTTTCGGTGCGTCCGGATGATCGTCGCCCGCACCCTGCTCGCGATCGATGCCGATGTGATGGCCGCAATCGATGCCGAATTGGCCGAGACGGTGCCGACGTGGGGCCCACTGTCGGTGCACAAGATGCAACAGAGCGTCGATCGCATTGTCGTCCGCCATGATCCTGATGCGCGGCGGCGTACCGAGTCGCGGGTCCGGGGACGTTACGTCGAGATCGTCCACGATCGCGCCACGTCGTATCTGTCGGGTGAGTTGCATCAGACCGATGCGACGTTGCTTGATCGGCGGCTCAGTGCGCTGGCGCACACGGTGTGCGATGACGATCCGCGCACCCTCGAGCAGCGCCGTGCTGATGCGTTGGGTGCACTGGCCGCCGGCCATACCGTGTTGGCCTGCGCGTGCGGATCATCGCAGTGCGCGGCCGCCGGCGCCGATTCACCACCACCACCGCCGGCAGTGGTGGTGCATGTGGTGGCTGAGGCTGCGGTGCTGGAGTCCGCGGATGGCTCCGATGTGCATGGTGAGCGCGATGAGGACCATACGTTCGAGATGATCACCACCCGGGAACGCCTCATGGAGGTGATCAGGGAGTCGCGCTGCCCGAAAGCACCGCGGCCGGCGGTACCGAGCGCGACGCCGGGGTTCGGGTTCGTCGTGGGCGGACTCGCGGTGCCGGCGAGTGTGCTGGCCGATCTGGCGGAGCGGGGGATCGCCGAACTGCGCCCGGTGGTTCATCCCGGCGATACCCCACCGGAGCCGCGTTACCGGCCTTCGGCGGCGCTGGCGGATTTCGTTCGCTGCCGTGATCTGACGTGCCGGTTCCCGGGGTGTGAGTGTCCCGCGGACTTCTGCGATATCGACCATACGATTCCTTATGATCGCGGTGGGCCCACGCACGCCTCCAACCTCAAAGCGCTGTGCCGAAAACATCACCTGCTCAAAACTTTTTGGTGCGGGACCGGCGGCTGGCGCGATGAACAACTGCCTGACGGCACCGTGGTCTGGACCGCACCCACCGGGCACACCTACCGCACCCAACCGGGCAGCATGCTGCTCATACCTTCCCTGTGTAAACCCACTGGAACGCTCAATGTTGTTCGGCACCAAAGTGATTCCACGGGACGCGGCGCGATGATGCCCCGGCGGCCACGCACTCGCGCCGCCGCCCGGCACACGCGGATATTGGCGGAGCGAAGACACGCTAGCTGAGGGTCATCTCCAGTTCGCCGATGTTGGCAGCAGTGGTCATCAGGGGCAGCGCGGCGGCGACGGAAAGCTCTCCGCCTTGGGCATCGGCCCGCAATGCGGGAATGAAGTCGTCACTGATCGGTGGCAGGGCAGCGGTGCGCTCGTCTCCGCCGAGAACATTGCAGATCGCGATCGTGTGTTGCTCCAATACTTTTCGTGCCCGTGGATAGGTGCCGAGTGGCGGCGGCGGGAGATCTGCGATGAGATCGGCGGTGGTGCGCAGCCGCGGGATCCGGTTGTCGCTGTCCAGTACGTCCGGATCTACGGTGCCGGCAGATTCAGACAGATAATTGCGAACCGCGTCACCATATGTCCGCACCGCGGCCAGGGTGTCCTGGCTCAGGGCCACGACTGTGTCGTCGGACTGTTCTGATGCGCCGCGGGTGATCCGGGTGACCGCGGCGATCAGGTAGCGCGAACTCACCTGCAGGGCTGCATCGATAGCTCTTTGTACCGCCGCCACCGCGCCGCGCGGCCACAGCAACACCGATGCGGTCAGGCCGACCGCGGCGCCTAAGGCGATGTCTTCGATGCGGATCAGACCGACCCGCCAGCCGGTCGGCTGGATCAGGTTGAAGACGATGAACACCATCATGGTGAACATGGTCTGGCCCGCCATGAATGAACCAACCCGGGACACGTAGGTCGATCCGAAGGTGACGATCGGTAGCAGCACCCACATCGCGATCGGGTCCACTCCCAGCAGTCCGATGGTGATGGCGCCGATGGAGAATCCGATGACGGTGCCGGTGATCGCACGTAACCCGGTAGTTCCCGTCGACAGCGCGCTGCTGCGCAACACCGACAGCGCGCCGAGCACAACCCACAAGCCGTTCTGGACCGGAAAGACAACGGTGACCACCACGGCCAGGGCCAGTGCCAGGCCGCTGCGCAGGCTGTTGAACACCGTGATTGATCCGGTGCTCAGGTAGCCGCCGAGAGCGCCGATCGCGGCCCGCTTGGTGTACACCCGGTCGGCGATCCCGGTTTCGGGCAACTGACGGCCCAGTATCCGGGCCCACAGTGGTCGGGAATCGGCGGCGTCGGCGGCGGAGATGATGCGCCCGATCAGGCCGATGCTGCCGTTGATGGTGCGACGGTTCATCAGCTCGCGGCTGCGTTGGATCGCGGTGGCGTCGTCGGGATCGGTGAGGATATCGCTGACGTCGTCTTGATAGCGGCTGATCGCTGCCGTCCGGTGGGCGGTCAGTGCGTTGTCCAACTCGGCTTGGGCGCCGGCCCGGTCGTCGGAACTCAACACCACCGCGCAGGCTCGTAGTACCCGGGTGGCCGAGGCGGTTGTCGGCCCGAGCAGTGCACCGGTGTCGGAGTCCACCCGGTCGCAGAGCCATTGCAGATCGGATCCCACTCGGACCAACGCGCGACTGCCGGCTGTCATCGTGACCGGGCGTCCCTTGCTGCTGAAGAACCCTGCACGCAGTGCATCGATGGCGTCGCCCACCTCTTGAGCGGAGCAGGTGCCCTCGATGCGATCGGCCAGGGCTGCGCAGACCCGGGTCGTCTGGCGGCGCAGTTCACTGTCGTAGCGCGGGGGGAACACGAACAGGGCGGCCGGCACGCAGATCAGCAGGGCGATCACCCAGCCGAATAGTCGATCACCAAGTGGGGCAACAGGTCTGATGCATATCGGCAGGATGAAAGTCATCAGCGCCGCGCGTTGACCCCCGGAGACGACTTCGCCGAGCAGGCCCAAAAAACTGATAACGATCCCGACGACGAAGCACAGCGGCACCGCCACCCAGGGGTGGGGCGCGGCCAACGTGCCGACGGTGATGAGTACGGCCCCGTTGATCGCCAGTCCGCAGTAACCCAACGCCCGGGTACCGCGGTTACCGGGGAAATCGGTGGCGATCAGCAGCGCGATGCAGCCGAGGATGGTGAAAATCGGCGTCTGGGTGTCACCGGCGACTGCGAAACTCGCCGCGGCGGCCAACGGGATGAAGATTGCCGCGCGCAGCGCCTTGCGTGCGGCGTCACCTTCGGGGTCGCGCCGCGTCACCGGGGCGGCACGGTGATGAAACGGCCGGACTCGAGGTGATCGAGCATCTGGTTGGAGATCCATTCGTAGACCAACGGGTCGCGCTGCAGAGTCGACTGCTCGTAGCCGACGAGAAGGTAGATCGCCCAGTTCGCGAACACCTCGGCCTGGCGGGCGTCATTGACGATCTCGTTGGCGTAGTCGTAGCACAGGGCGAACCGGTCGCGGTCGACCTCGATCTGCACGGCGTAAACGTCGGGGTCGGTTGAACTCCAGGCACGGATCGCGGCTTCCGCACCGTGGGGCAACGCTAGGGCGGCTTCGATGATCGCCTTCATCCGCTCCCGCGGATCGGGCTCCCGGCGGAGCACCTCGGCCATCGCGAGGGTGCGGTCCTGTCGCCAATAGCGGACCATTTCGCGGGTGTAGACATGCCAACTGGGGAAATAGTGATAAAACGAGCCGGTCGTGACGCCGAGTCGGCCGCACACCTCGGCCAGCTTGAGGCCGCCGAAGCCCAGTTCGGCGAGAATCTCCAGGCCGGTCTCGAAGAATGACTCCTTGGCGGCGACGATTGCCATCCCCAAACACTAAGGCTCCCGGCCCGCAATGCGGCAAGCTGTGCGCAGGCGTCTCCGTCGGCGCGACTGCGAAGGAGTTGTGATGACCATTCAGATGACCACCGATCACACCACCCAGGGTGGTTCCGCCGGAGTGCTGGCCCAGGTTCGGACCGTGTTCAACGCCGGCCGCACCCGTTCCGTGGCCTGGCGTGAGGAGCAGTTGCGGGCCATCGAGCGGATGTGTGAGGAGCGCGAGGCTGAGATCTCGGAGGCGCTGATCCGCGACCTGGGCCGGTCGGCATTCGAGGCCTGGCTCGGCGACATCGCCTCGACCAAGGCCGAAGCCGTCTTCGCGCGCAAGCACTTCCGCAAGTGGATGAAGCCGCAGCGGCAGAGCCTGCCGTTGGCACAGATGCCCGGTCGGGCGTGGGTGCAGTACGACCCGATCGGCGTCGTCCTGGTGATCGGGCCGTGGAACTACCCGTTCTTCCTGTGCATGTCGCCGGTGGTCGCCGCCGTCGCGGCCGGCAACGGTGTGGTGATCAAACCCTCCGAACTGGCCCCGGCCACCTCCGAGCTGATCGCCCGGCTGGTTCCGCAGTATCTCGACCCCGAAGCCGTCCGGGTGGTGGAGGGAGCCGCCGACGTCACCCAGGACCTGCTGTCGCAGGGATTCGACCACGCGCTGTTCACCGGTGGCACCGAGATCGGCCGCAAGATCATGGCCGCGGCCGCGCCGACGCTGACCCCGGTGACGCTGGAACTCGGCGGCAAGTCTCCGGTGCTGGTGCTGCCGGACGCCGACCTGGACGTGACGGCCCGGCGGATCGCCTGGACCAAGCTGCTCAACTCGGGCCAGACCTGCATCGCGCCCGATTACGTTCTGGCCGATCGCGCGATCGCCCGGGAACTCACCGAGAAGATCGTGGCCACCATCGCCAAATTCCGCGCCGACCAGACCACTGATTCGCTGCGGATCGTCAACGAGCGCCAGTTCGATCGGCTGGTCTCGCTGCTGGCCACCACCACCGGCAAGGTCGTAGCCGGTGGTGGTTCGGACCGCTCGACGCTGAGCATCGACGCCACCGTGATCGTCGACCCGGCGCCGGACGATCCGGTGATGGCCGATGAGATCTTCGGACCAATCCTCCCGATCATCACCGTCGGGTCGACCGAGGAAGCGGTTGCGTTCGTCAACTCAAGGCCGAAGCCGCTGGCGCTGTACGTCTTCACCGCATCTCAGGACGTTGGTCGCGATCTGGTCGACCGGATGCCGTCCGGCGGGGCGGTGATCAACCACATCGCGATGCACTGCCTTGTTCCGCAGTTGCCGTTCGGCGGTATCGGAGCCAGTGGGATGGGTGCCTATCACGGACAGTGGGGCTTTGAGGCACTCAGTCACCGCCGTGCCGTGCTGTCCAAACCGGCCAAACCCGACCCGAGCCTGCTGTACCCGCCCTATACCGACCGGGCCATGAAAATCCTGCGCCGCCTGCTCTGAATGGGGCTGCTCTAAACGCCCGAGTCTAGAGTCGGCGTCGTGAGTAACCTGCGCAGCAACGATGACAGCTGGGACATCGCCACCAGCGTGGGAACCACCGCGGTGATGGTGGCCGCTGCCCGGGCCCGCGAGACCGAGAGCGCCGACCCGCTGATTCGCGACCCCTACGCTCGGGTCCTGGTGGCCAGTGCCGGTGCTGGAATGTGGGAGGGCTTCCTGGACGACTCCTTGGTGGAACGGATCAAGTCGGCCGACCCGGAGGCCGCAGCGATCTTCGAGAACATGCTCGGCTATCAGGCCGTGCGCACCCATTTTTTCGACGCGTTCTTCGCCGCCGCCGTCGCCGCGGGGATCCGACAGGTCGTGATCCTGGCCTCCGGCTTGGACTCTCGCGCCTACCGACTGGACTGGCCGACGGGCACTGTGGTCTATGAGATCGACCAGCCTAAGGTGCTCGAGTACAAGGCGGCGACCTTGGCCGAGCACGGTACCGAGCCATCCTGCAGCCGTCGCGAGGTTGCCATCGATCTGCGGCAGGACTGGCCCGCAGCGCTGCGGGCGGCCGGGTTTGATTCCGGGGCGCCCACCGCATGGCTTGCCGAAGGTCTGCTGATGTATCTCCCGGCCGAGGCCCAGGACCGGCTCTTCGAGCAGATCACCACTTTGAGCGCGCCGGGAAGCCGGATCTCAGCGGAGGCAATGGGCTATCGCGATGAGGAACGACGGGAACAGATGCGCCAGCGCTGGGAGAAGATGGCCGACGAGGTCGGATTGGAGCAACCGGTCGATATCGCCGATCTGATCTACAACGACCCGCACCGCGCCGACGTCGTCGAGTGGCTCGGCGCGCACGGTTGGACCGCGTCCGGGACGGTGTCCAGCGATGAGATGCGTCGGCTGGACCGCTGGGTGGAACCGCCTAATCTGGACGTTCAGGACGGGTTCTCCACCTTCGTCATCGCGCAGCGTCAGGGCCCTTCGTCATCGCGCAGCGTCAGGGCTAAGCGAGCAGCCAGGGCACGGCCGCCCGGGTGACATCGGCGATCAGCGCCTCCGACCGGGTGGTGTCGGGATTGTCCGAGCGAGTCCGTGTCATCACCGACAGCAACAGGCGTTCGCCGTTCGGGCCGGAGGCCACCCCGATGTCGTTGGTGCTGGCGAAGTCGCCGGCCCCGGTCTTATCCGCGATGACCCAACCGGGAGGCAGACCGGCCCGGATACGAGTGTCCCCGGTGACGATGGTGCTCATCCACTCGTTGAGTTGAGCGCGGTTCGGTTCATCGAGCACCTCGCCGGTGAGCATGTTCAGGAACCCGGTGCCCATCGCTCGCGGCGTCGTGGTGTCGCGGGGGTCACCCGGCAGCGCGGAATTCAGTTCCGGTTCCCAGCGGACCATCCAGGTCCGCTCGTCACCGACGGAACGGGCGAATTCGGTGACCGATTGCGGGCCGCCGAGGATTTCCAGCATCAGATTGGTGGCGGTGTTGTCGCTCTGCCGGACCGCCGCCGCACACAGATCCGACAGCGGCATCGATCCGCCGACGTTGGGTTCGGTGATCGGTGAGGCGACTGGAACGAGCATCGCCTGGTCGATGAAGACCTCATTGGTCAGCTTCAATTCGCCTTGCTGAACCTTCTGCAGGATCGCAGCGGCGACGTAGGCCTTGAACGTCGAGCAGGTGGCGAATATGTCGTCCGCGCGGTAACCGAGCGTCCGGTTCGAACCGAGATTGCGGCCGTAGATACCGACCTTCGCGTTGTAGCGGTCCTCCAGTGCGGCGAACTTGTCCTCGACCTGGACGGGCGCCTGGCCGTTGGGACGGCTGCATGCGGTCAGCACGGTCAGTACCGCCCCAGCCGCGAGAACTTGGCGACGGCTGAATTCCCTACCCCAACTCATGCCGGATTCCATGCCCGACACCCTCGCATGAGGCGGGCCGAATTGCCGTTAACGCGACTGGCTACCATGGCCCACGGCGGTGAATGACCCCGCAGCAACCCGAGAGAGGACCCCCATGCCAGGAGTGCAGGACCGAGTCATCGTCGTCACCGGTGCAGGCGGCGGACTGGGCCGCGAGTACGCCATGACCCTCGCCAAAGAGGGCGCCAGCGTCGTGGTCAACGACCTCGGCGGTGCCCGGGACGGCACCGGCGCCGGCTCGGCGATGGCTGATCAGGTGGTCGCCGAGATCAAGGCGGCCGGTGGACGAGCGGTGGCCAACTACGACTCCGTCGCCGACGCCGCGGGTGCGGAAAACATCGTCAAGACCGCACTCGATGAGTTCGGTGCCATCCACGGCGTGGTGAGCAACGCCGGCATTCTCCGCGACGGCACCTTCCACAAGATGACCTCCGAGGCATGGGATTCGGTACTGCAGGTTCACCTTTACGGCGGCTACAACGTGATCCGTGCCGCGTGGCCGCACTTCCGGGAGCAGTCCTACGGACGCATCGTGGTGGCCACCTCCACCAGTGGACTGTTCGGCAACTTCGGTCAGGCCAACTACAGCGCCGCGAAACTTGGTTTGGTCGGGTTGATCAACACCCTCGCGCAGGAGGGCGCCAAGTACAACATCAAGTCCAACGCCGTCGCGCCGATCGCGGCCACTCGGATGACCGAGGACATCATGCCGGCGGAGATTCTCGAGAAGCTCACCCCGGAATACGTCGCCCCGGTGGTCGCCTATTTGTGCACCGAAGAAGTGCCCGACAGCGCATCGGTGTTCATCGTCGGCGGCGGCAAGGTTCAGCGCGCGGCGCTGTTCCAGAACGAGGGCGTCACCTTCGATGAGGTGCCGAGCGTCGACGATGTGGCCGCCAATTGGTCGACGATCGACGACATGTCGGCGGCCAAGCGGGCGTCGTTCAAGCTCTGATCGTTCCCAGCGCGGCGATTGCCAGCCCCAGAACGAGGGTGAGTAACCACAGCGGCCGGGCGGCGTTGGTGAAATCACCTGCCGGGGGCGATAACGCGCCGGTGGCCAGCACCCCGCTGAGTGCAACGCCGAGACTGATGCCGATCTGCTTGCTCGTGCTGGTGATGCCGGCGGCCGCGCCAGCTCGGTCCTGCGGCACACTGCTCACCGCGGCGTAGTTGACCGGCACCGTGACCATCCCGAAGGTGATGCCGAAGGCGGTGCAGATCAGGATCAGCAGCCACCGCGGTGCTGCCGGGTCCAGAAATGCCAGCATCGCTGACATCACCACAGTCATCAGGCCGGCGATCAGTAGTGGCGGCCGGTTGCCGAACCGACTGACCAGGTGGCCCGAAATCGGCGAGAGCACCAGGACGGCGACGCCCACCGGCAGGAGTAGCAGGCCGGCGTGCACGGCGGTGTAACCTCGCCACCCCTGCAGGTAAATCGACATCATGAAGAGAAACGCTCCCCAGACGGTGAAGACGCTCAGGGCGATCACCGCTGCCGCGGCGAAGGTAGTGGAGCGGAAGAGTCGAAGGTCGATGAACGGATCAGGGTGTCGCGACTCGTGGCGCAGGAAGCCCACGAACGCGCACGCCGCCGCGGCCGCGGTCATGATTACCCACGGATGTGTCCAGCCCCGGCCGGGGCTTTCGATCATGACGAATACCAGGCCGAAGAGGCTGCCGGTGCCCAGAAACTGTCCGAGCAGATCAGTGCCTCGCCTGGTCGAGGTTTCACTCTCCGGCACGAGCATCGCGCATGCGACGACGGCCGCCGCACCAATCGGGAGATTGATCCAGAACACCCCGCGCCAGCCGACCGTCTCGATGAGCAAGCCGCCGACGATGGGCCCCAGGGCCAGCGCGGCACCGAATACCGCCCCCCAGATGCCGATAGCGCGGGCTCGCTCGGTGGGTTCGACGAAGACCTGGCTGATGATCGCCAATGCGACCGGGTTCATCATCGAAGCGCCAACCGCCTGTATCAACCGCGCGGCAATGAGGACGTCGATGGTGGGTGCCAGACTGCACAGCAGCGAGCCGAGCATGAAGACGGTGGTACCGATCTGCAGGACCCGACGGCGACCGAATCTGTCGCCGGCTTCACCACCCAGCAACTGCAGAGATGCCACGCCCAGTGCGTAGATGGCGATGGTCCACTGTGCGTGCGCGGCGGTGGCGCCCAGGTCAGTGCGAATCGACGGAATCGCGAGGTTGACGATGGTGAGATCCATGATGGTCATCAGCACGCTCAGACAGCAGATCGCCAGAATGCCGAGCTTGCGGCGGGTGCTCACCCGACGAACCTACCGGCCCACCCGCACGCACCACCGATGATGCTTCGGTAGGTTCGTCCGATGAGCAACGGCGGCCTGATCCTCGTCGCCGTGGCGATCGCGATCGGCCTCGTCGGCGTTCTGGTGCCATTTCTGCCGGGCACCCTGCTGGTCTGGGCGGCGATCGCGGTGTGGGCATTTGTCGAGCAGGCCACCCCCGCCTGGGTGGTCCTCGGTGTCGCCACCGCAGTCTTGGCGGCGAGCCTGCTGGTGAAATACCTGTGGCCGGTGAAACGGATGCGCGCGGCCGACGTCAGTGGGTGGACGCTGACCGCCGGCGCGGTGACCGGCGTGATCGGGTTCTTCGTGATCCCGGTGGTCGGTCTGCTCGTCGGGTTCGTCGCCGGGGTCTACCTGGCCGAGTTGGCCACCCGCCGCGACCGCCATCGGGCCTGGGCGTCGACGGTGCACGCCGTCAAAGGTGCGGCGCTGTCGGTGGGAGTGGAACTGGCCGGCGGACTTCTCGCGACTGTGGCGTGGGTTGTCGGGGTAGTGCTAACCCATTGAGTAGTGCTAACCCATTAGCGCTGTGCGCAGCCGCGCCACGTCGTCGGTGCTCACCCCGGACGCCCGCAGGTAGGCGTCCAGACCGCCGTACTGCTCGTCGACAACGCGCCGGGACGTGCTCAGATAGTCCTCTCGCACCCCGAGCACCTCATCGGTGAGTCGCGACTGCATGAACGACACCACCTCGTCGGTCACGCCCTCGCGACTGCGCGTGGTCTGCAGAATGTGATCGCGCAGCCGGGCGGTTGCGCCATTGCTGTGCAGGTAATCGTTGAGGATCGCGTCGCGATCAACGCCGGCGGCCTCGAGTGCGACCGCGACGGCGAATCCGGTGCGGTCTTTACCGGCGAAGCAGTGCACCAGTACGGCCTTGTCGTCTGCCAGCAGGGTGATGATCTTCTTCACCGCGCGCTGCGCACCGCCCAGTGTGGGGAACCGCTCGTATTCGTTTGTCATCCACCGCTGTCCCGCCTCGGCGGGTTCAGAGTCGGAGTACTCCGTCATCATCTTCTGCCAGGCGGTCTCGTGCGGCGCTTCTTCGGGCTCCCCGGATTCGGAATGCGTGTGCGAGACCTCCGGGAACGGAAGGTGATGGAGCACAACAGTATCGGGCACTGCGCCGGGGCCGCGCCGCGCCAACTCAGCCGGGGAACGTAGATCGGCCACATCGGTCACGCCGAGCGCTGTCAGTGAGCTGCGGCCGAGGTCGTCGAGCTTGCTCAACTCGCTGGACCGGTACAGTCGGCCCGGCAGGATCTCCGTCGTCTGTGCGACATCGCGGAAGTTCCACGCCCCGGAGAGCCTTTCGTGGTCGGTCTCGTTGCCTGGGCTCACCCGCCGGTCACCGCTGCGGCCAGTGCGCTTTTCTCCCGGCCGATTTCGGCGCGTGCGACGGTGCGGATGTGTACCTCGTCGGGCCCGTCGAAGATTCGCATGGCTCGGTGCCAGCCGTACATCCGGGCCAACGGGAAGTCGTCGCTGACGCCGCCGCCGCCGTGCACCTGAATGGCGCGGTCGATCACCGTGCAGGCCATCAGCGGAGCCACCGCCTTGATCTGAGATACCAGGCTGAACGCCGCGCGGTTGCCGTGCTCGTCGATCGTCCACGCGGCCTTTTCGCACAGCAGCCGGGCCTGATCGATCTCATTGCGGGACAATGCGATCTGCTGTTGGACCATGCCCTGCTCGGCGAGTGGTTTCCCGAAGGCGATCCTGGTGCGGGCTCGTTCGGTCATCAGCGCCAGCGCACGCTCCGCCACTCCGATTGCGCGCATGCAGTGATGAATGCGGCCCGGACCCAACCGGGCCTGGGCGATCGCGAACCCCATGCCCTCCTCGGCCAGCAGATTCGACGCTGGAACCCGGACGTTCTCGTAGACGATCTCGGCATGACCGTGTTGGTCCTGCCAGCCGAACACCGCGGTGGAGCGCACGATGTTCACCCCCGGGGTGTCCGTTGGCACCAGGATCATCGACTGCTGCTGATGAGAGGCGGCGTCGGGATTGGTCCGGCCCATGACGATCAGCACCTTGCACCGCGGGTCGTTGGCACCGGAGGTCCACCACTTGCGGCCGTTGATGATGTAGTCGTCGCCGTCGCGGGTGATCGCAGTCTGGATGTTGCGGGCGTCGCTGGAGGCCACCGCAGGTTCGGTCATGGAGAAGGCACTGCGGATCTCACCGGCGAGCAACGGTTCGAGCCACTGCTTCTTCTGTTCGGCGGTGCCGAACATGTGCAGCACCTCCATGTTGCCGGTGTCGGGGGCGGCGCAGTTGATCGCCTCCGGCCCGATCTCGGTGCTCCACCCGGTCAGTTCCGCTAACGGCGCGTATTCGAGGTTGGTCAGCCCGGATTCGGCGGGCAAGAATAGGTTCCACAGCCCGCGTTCCTTGGCCTTCGTCTTGAGTTCCTCGACGACCGGCGGAACGGTGAAGTCACCCGGGCCGGCCGCGGCCCGGTAGGCGTCATAGGTTTCCTCGGCAGGCACCACATGATCAACCATGAACTCGGTGAGGCGCTTGTGGTAGTCAGCCGCCTTGGCGGACATGGCGAAATCCACTGCTCGTTCCTTCCACTGATGTGGTCGTCAGCCTATGCCAGGGCTGAGTCCACCGCCCGGGCAGCATCGTGTCCGGACTCTATCGCCCCGTCCACCCAGCCCGACCATACTCCGGCGAAGTCCGCCCCGGCCAGATGGATTGCGCCCCAGCGTGATTCGACGCGACCGTGAGTCTGTGGCTGCCCGGGCCGCAGCGCCACCCAGGTGCCCTTCGAGTAGGGATCGCCGATCCAGTCGTGGCCGTAGATCTCCTCGACGGTGGCGTCCAGTTTCAATTCGTCGAGCCCGGCCTGCAGCAGATCGGCTCGGTCGACGGCCAGGTGCGGCGCCAGGCCGAAGGAGGCCATGATGGCGCGTTCGCCGTCCGCTTCGGTGACCGTGCCCTTCCAGGTGGCCTCGATCACCCCGGGCCAACCCATCGCGAACACGTGGTGCAGCCCAGCCAGCTTGGACCAGACCTTGACGCACCGGCCGGTGTGTCCCTCGCTGACCAACTGGGCCAGGGCGGGTGGAAGTCCCGGGGTGAATGCGATATCGCCCAGGGTGTTCAGCGGCGCGGCCAGGATGACCTGGCGGGCCGAGTAGCGCGCGCCGGCGGCGGTGACCACCTCCACGCCGTCGGATGATTGCGTCACCGAGGTGACCGGTTCGCTTAGCCGGATGTGCTCGGCGATCTCAGCGGCAACACGCTCGGCGAGGCCGCCGCTGCCGATGTCGACCCGGGCCAGGGAGGCGAAGAAGGAGTAGTCGGGGTTGTGGTCGAAGCCCGCGATCTCGCGCAGGTAGACCAGGGCCGAGAATTCCTCGGGCAGGGCTCCGGTCAGGGTGTAGGACTGGGCGCGAAGAAGATCGGCGATGGCTGGCGGGGCGTCGAGCTTGGCCAGGTACTCGCTGAACGGGATGTCGAGGTGGGCGGTGTCGTCCTGGGTGAAACCC
>CAIWCQ010000311.1 GCA_903911165.1 uncultured Actinomycetes bacterium
CAGCGATCGTGCGATCGCCACCCGCTGCTGTTGACCGCCGGAAAGCTGGGCCGGGTATTTTTGCGCCTGGTTGGCCACACCGACTCGCTCCAAGAGGGCGGTGGCCCTCTCGCGGGCCTCCTCCCGGGCGAGGTTGCGCACCTTCATCGGTGCCAGCATCACGTTCTCCAGGACCGTCTTGTGCGCGAAGAGGTTGAATGACTGGAAAACCATGCCGACGTCGGATCGCAACTGCGCCAGTTTGCGGCCCTCGACCGGCAGTTGCTCGCCGTCGATGGAGATGGTGCCCGAGTCGACGGTCTCCAACCGGTTGATGACGCGACACAGTGTGGACTTGCCCGAGCCGGAGGGTCCGATGACCACCACGACCTGGCCACGGTCGATATCGAGGTCGATGTCGCGCAGGACGTGCAGGGCGCCGAAGTTCTTGTTGACGCCCCTGATCGAGATCATTGGCCCGCAACCGTCGCCCAGCATGGACAGACCCTACCCAGGTCGCGGGCAGCCTGCCGGCCGATCATGCGGTTTCCCGGGTAGGACCACCCTCCGTACGATGAGACGCGTGAGGACGGCGTTGCACCACGGCGAGACACCGGATCTGACGCGAGCGGTGCGCACCTATCAGGTCCGGACCTATGGCTGTCAGATGAACGTCCACGACTCCGAGCGCCTGGCGGGTCTGCTGGAGGCTGCCGGCTACCGCCGCGCCCCGGAGGGGACCGACGCCGACGTGGTGGTGTTCAACACCTGCGCGGTCCGGGAGAACGCCGACAACAAGCTCTACGGCAATATCAGCCATCTTGCGCCCCGCAAGCAGGCCGATCCGAACATGCAGATCGCGGTCGGCGGCTGCCTGGCGCAGAAGGACCGCGACGCCGTGTTACGGCGGGCGCCCTGGGTGGATGTGGTTTTCGGCACCCACAACATCGGTTCGCTACCGGCCCTTCTGGACCGTGCCCGGCACAACCGCGAAGCGCAGGTCGAGATCGCCGAAGCCCTGCAGGAGTTCCCGTCCGCGCTGCCCGCAGTGCGGGAATCCGCCTACGCGGGATGGGTTTCGATTTCGGTCGGCTGTAACAACAGCTGCACCTTCTGCATTGTCCCGTCATTACGCGGCAAAGAACTCGATCGCAGACCCGGCGACGTGTTGGCCGAGGTGCAGTCGCTGGTGGATCAAGGCGTCATGGAAATAACCCTGCTCGGCCAGAATGTGAACGCCTACGGTGTCTCGTTTGCCGACTTAGATGCTCCGCGCGACCGTGGCGCCTTCGCATCACTCCTGCGAGCATGCGGACGTATCGACGGCCTCGAGCGGGTGCGCTTCACCTCGCCGCACCCGGCTGAGTTCACCGACGATGTCATCGAGGCGATGGCTGCGACGCCGAATGTATGCCCGGCGCTGCACATGCCGCTGCAGTCAGGGTCCGATCGAATTCTCAAGGCGATGCGCCGCTCCTACCGTGCCGAGAAATATCTGGGGATTATCGAGCGGGTGCGGGGAGTGATGCCGCATGCCGCCATCACCACCGACATCATCGTCGGCTTCCCGGGCGAGACCGAGGACGATTTCGCCGCCACGCTCGACGTCGTCCGTCAGGCGCGCTTCGCCGCCGCATTCACGTTCCAGTACTCCAAGCGGCCCGGCACCCCGGCGGCTGAGATGGAAGGGCAACTGCCCAAACATGTTGTGCAGGAACGCTATCAGCGACTTGTCGATCTGCAGGAGGCGATCTCCTTCGAAGAGAACCAAGCGCTGGTCGGTAGCACCGTCGAGCTTTTGGTCGCCAGTGGTGAGGGCCGCAAAGATCCAGCCACCGCTCGGATGACCGGTCGGGCCCGCGACGGCCGCCTGGTGCATTTCAGTCCCGGAGACTTGCCGGTGCGTCCGGGCGACGTCGTCATCACCTCGCTCACCGGAGCAGCGCCGCACCACCTGATCGCCG
>CAIWCQ010000312.1 GCA_903911165.1 uncultured Actinomycetes bacterium
CACCCGCCCCGAGGAGCTGGACAGCGTGGAGCGGCGCCTCGCGTGCGTTGGCCTGTCTGACAGTGGTTTGGGCTTGGGGAGGGCATGGGGTTTAGTAGGGCGTGGGGTGTAGGGACAGCGTGCCGCTCGTGCGTTGTTATGAGCGGAGGATTTGGGTCTTATTGGGGAGGGCATGCGGCCGTTTCGGGTTCGGATCGGTCGGCCGGGCCCGGACCGAGGTTTCGCGTCACATCTTCTCCCTATCCGGACAGGTTGAAGTTGCCGTTGGAACCGTAGACCGCCAGCGACACGAATAATGTCACTGACACCACCACGATCAGAGACGTTCGCACCGCGTTACCGACCGCCACCCCCACACCGGAGGGTCCGCCGGCGGCGAAGTAGCCGAAGTAGGTGTGAATCAACAGGATGGTGATCGCCATCAGCACTGCTTGGAGAAACGACCACAGCAGGTCGATCGGGTTGAGGAAGGTGTCGAAGTAGTGGTTGTACAGGCCGCGAGACTGGCCGAACAGCACCACCGTGACGAACTGGCTGGCCAAAAACGACAGGATGACCGCGATGGCGTACAACGGCGTGATGGCGATCATTCCCGCCACCAGTCGGGTCGACACCAGGTACTCAATCGGGCGAATGCCCATCGACTCCAGGGCGTCGATCTCCTCATTGATGCGCATCGCCCCGAGTTGAGCGGTCACCCCGGCACCGAAAGTCGCCGCCAGGCCGATGCCGGCCACCACCGGCGCAGCGATCCGGACGTTAATGAAGGCGGCCAGGAAGCCGGTCAATGCCTCGATACCGATGTTGCCCAGCGAGGAGTAACCCTGGATCGCCAGCGTTCCACCCGCCGCGAGGGTGAGAAAGCCGACGATCGCGACAGTACCGCCGATCATTGCCAATGTTCCTGCACCCATGGAGATTTCGGCGATGAGACGAATGATCTCGGTGCGGTAGCGCACCATCGCCTGCGGCACTCCGGCGATCGCCTTGCCGTAGAACAGGGTGTGGTCACCGATGCGGCTGAAGAAGCCTGCGGGCCGGCGGAATTCGCGGAACAGCCGCGGATAGTTGGTGCGAAGCACGGTGAGTGATCCCACGGCCCTAACCCGTCGTCAATCGGATGCCGATGGCGGTGACCACCACGTTGACCACGAACAGCGCCATGAAGGCGTACACCACTGTCTCATTGACGGCATTGCCGACCGCCTTGGCGCCGCCGCCGGAGATCATCAATCCGCGGTAGCAGGCCACCAGTCCGGCGATCAGTCCGAACAGTGCGGCCTTCACGCACGAGATGATCACCTCGGGAACGCCGGTCAGCAGGGTAATGCCGGCCGCGAACGCGCCCGGGTTCACATCTTGGACAAACACCGAGAACACGTAACCGCCCAGGATGCCGATGATGACCACCAGCGAGTTGAGCAGCAGGGCCACCAGGCCCGATGCCAGCACGCGCGGCGTCACCAGTCGCTGAACCGGATTGATGCCCAGGACCTCCATGGCGTCGATCTCTTCACGAATGGTGCGCGACCCCAGGTCCGCACACATCGCCGTAGCGCCCGCTCCGGCCACGATCAGCACGGTCACCAGGGGGCCCACCTGTGTCACCGCGCCGAACGCCGCTCCGGCGCCGGAGAGGTCCGCAGCCCCGAGCTCGCGCAGCAGGATGTTGAGGGTGAAACTGACCAGCACCGTGAACGGGATCGCAACCAGCAGGGTGGGCGCCAGTGAGACCCGGGCGACAAACCAGGCCTGCTCCAGGAATTCCCGCCACTGAAACGGCCGCTGGAAAATGAAGCGAATGGAATCGGCCGACATGGCGAAGAAGCCCCCGATGGCCTGCATTGGACCTGATGCGCCCTTGCTGAGCGCAATGCCCGGAGACCAATGATCCGCGGCCTTGTTCGCCATACGCGTGTGCGATCTCCCTCACTGAAACGTTTTCCGCTGGGTTTTCAGTACTGTTCCACTGTGTTTTCGTAACTTAGGCTAAGAAACCGCAAAGGGTGCCAGAATCGTATGGAATGGCCGCGCGTCGTCCCCCGGCGCGTCGTCCCCCCGCGTCGTCCCCCAGCGGCGTCCCCCCGCGTCGTCCCCCACGTCGTCCCCCGGGCCCATCAAGCCCGCACTCTCGGATCTGACAGGAGCAACCTTGCCTCGCTACACCGATCGTCGAGCACTGGTCACCGGCGGCGGCTCGGGCATCGGACAGGCTTGCGTCTTGCGGATCCTGGCCGAAGGCGGAGCGGTGGCGGCAGCCGACATCAGCGCGGCCGGATTGGCTGACACGCGTGCCCGGGCCGGTGCCGACGCCGAAATGCTGCACGGCGTCGTGATGGACGTCGGCGACGAGGAGTCGGTCAAGACCGGGGTCCGCGAGGCAGTCGATGCCCTCGGCGGCCTCGACACGCTGGTCAACGTTGCCGGGATCCTGCGCTCGGCGCACTTCGCCGAAACCACCCTGGCCGATTTCGAGCAAGTTTTGCGGGTCAATCTGGTCGGCACGTTCCTGGTCACCAGGGAGGCGCTGCCGGCGCTTCGGGCCGGCAACTGTCCGGCGGTGGTCAACTTCAGCTCGACGTCGGCGCATTTCGCCCACCCGTACATGTCGGCCTATGCCGCCTCCAAGGGGGGCATCCTGGCCATGACACACGCGCTGGCCGCGGAGTACGCCCGGGAGGGCATCCGATTCAACTCGGTACAGCCGGGGTCGATCTCCTCCGGCATGACCGACGGCAGCGGAGAGTCCAAGCAGAGCGTCGGGCCCGGCTTTCCCGAGGACGTGAACTACCGTCTGTTCGCGCGGGTGGCTCCGCTCCTGCGGCTTCCCGACAAGGCAAGCTTCGCCGATCCGGACGCGGTCGCCGCGGTGGTGGCGATGCTGGGCAGTCCCGAGGCGTTCTTCATCACCGGTACCGAGGTGCGTATCGACGGCGGGGCGCACATGTGAACTCGGTTCCTGTTGCGAATGCTGGTGTAATCCGCGAAGGTTGACCGCACGACCACCGCGCTTGAGGGGAGGACGGGGTCCTGACCAATATTGACGCAGTAACGCTGTCAGCGGCAGACCGCACCGGTCGTGCCGCCAAGGCTGTCATTGAAATCGACCACGTGACCAAACGGTTCGATGACTACGTCGCAGTCCAAGACGCCGATTTCGCTATCGGCGCCGGTGAGTTCTTCTCGATGCTCGGCCCGTCCGGATGTGGAAAGACCACCACCTTGCGGATGATCGCCGGGTTCGAGACCCCGACCTCTGGCGCCATCCGCCTCGAGGGTGTGGATGTCTCTCGGGTCGCACCGCACAAACGGCACGTCAACACGGTGTTTCAACACTATGCGCTGTTTCCGCACATGACCGTGTGGGACAACGTCGCCTACGGTCCCCGCAGCCAGAAAAAGGACCGGGCCACCGTTTCCAAGAGCGTCGACGACATGCTCGAGGTGGTGCGACTGACCGAATTCGCCAAACGCAAGCCCGCACAACTGTCCGGCGGCCAGCAGCAACGGGTTGCACTGGCCCGCGCCCTGGTCAATTACCCCAGTGCCCTGCTCCTCGATGAACCGTTGGGCGCGCTGGACTTGAAACTCCGCCACGTCATGCAGTTCGAACTCAAACGAATTCAGCGCGAGGTCGGGATCACGTTCGTCTACGTGACCCACGACCAGGAGGAAGCCCTGACGATGAGTGACCGGATCGCGGTGATGAACGCCGGTCATGTCGAGCAGATCGGTACTCCCACAGAGATTTACGACCGGCCCGCCTCGGTGTTCGTGGCCGGGTTCATCGGTCAGGCCAACCTGTGGTCGGGCCGTCAGACCGGGAGATCCAACCGCGATTACGTCGAGGTCGACGTCTTGGGCACCACGCTGAAGGCACGACCGGGCGATACCACCATCGAGTCGGGCGGGCAGGCGACCGTGATGGTGCGCCCGGAACGGGTGCGGGTCTCGATGGATCCCCCAACCGCCGACACCGCAGCAGTTCTGGCCAGGGTGGTCGACCTGACCTTCCAAGGTCCGGTATTGCGACTTTCGCTCATCGCCGCCGACGGCTCGCCGATCGTCGCCCATGTCGGCTCCGAGCAGGAACTGCCGATGCTGCGGCCCGGCGACGAGGTCTATGTCGGCTGGTCGCCGGACGCCTTGCTGGTGCTGCCCGCCGCGGACATCCCGACGGCGCAAAACCTCGAGGACCTGCTCGACGACGATTGAAACCGCCCCCCGAAAGCTCCCCCGCTAGTCGACCGAATGAAAGGCAACACCATGGCATCAGAGACTGACCCCCAAGCACTCGCCAGGATGGCCTCCCGCCGCCGGTTCATCGGCGGTGGAAGCGCCGCGGCGGCGGCGCTGATCCTGGGCCCGGCGTTCCTGGCGGCGTGCAGTTCGGGTGAGAAGTCCGCGACCGACGCAGCTGCTCCCTCCGTCGCCGACGACGGCAGCCCTGCCACCGGCAAGCTGCGCATCTCAAACTGGCCGCTCTACATGGCGCCCGGCTTCGTCGCGGCGTTCCAGACCGCCACCGGGTTGACGGTTGATTACAAGGAGGATTTCAACGACAACGAGGAGTGGTTCGCCAAGAACAAGGAGCCGCTGTCGCGCAAGCAAGACATCGGGGCAGACCTGGTGGTGCCCACCCAGTTCATGATGGCTCGCCTCAAGGGGCTCGGCTGGCTCAACGAGATCAGCGAAACCCGGTGGACCAACAAGAAGAACCTCCGAACCGATCTGTTGAACGCCAGCGCCGACCCCGGCCGCAAGTTCAGCGCGCCCTACATGTCGGGCATGGTGGGCCTCGCCTACAACCGGGCGGCGACCAACCGCGACATCACCAAGCTTGATGACCTGTGGGATCCGGCGTTCAAGGGCAAAGTCAGCCTGTTCGCCGACACCCAGGACGGGCTGGGCATGTTCCTGCTGGCGCAGGGCGCTGATTTGGACAACCTCCAGACCGCGGACGTCCAGAAGGCCGTTGACGTGATCAAGGAATACAAGGACAAGGGTCAGATCCGCCGATTCACCGGCAACGACTATGCCGACGACCTTGCCGCGGGCAATATCGTTGTGGCCCAGGCCTACTCGGGCGACGTGGTGCAGTTACAGAAGGACAACCCGGACCTGAGGTTCGTGGTACCGGAGTCCGGCGCCACCTCTTTCGTCGACACCATGACGATTCCATACACCACGCAGAACCAGAAGGCCGCCGAGGAGTGGATCAACTACGTCTATGACCGGGCGAACTACGCCAAACTCGTCGCCGAGACGCAGTACGTGCCGGTCTTGAGCGACATGACCGACGATCTCACCAAGATTGACCCGGAACTGGCAGCCAACCCGTTGGTGAACCCGCCGAAGGCGACTCTTGATCTGCTGAAGGCCTGGCCGACCTTGACCGACGAGCAGACGACCGACTTCAACAAGGCCTACGCCGCAGTCACCGGCGGCTGACCCATGGCGGGTGTGGCCGGCAGCAATCGTCAGCGCAGCAAAATCGCGCCGTACTTGATGATCCTGCCTGCGATGGCGTACCTCGCGGTGTTCTACGTGGTGCCGTTTGTTTCGCTGTTGCGGACGTCGCTGTCGACGATGGGCGGCTCGGTATATCTGCCCAAGCTCACCTTCGCCTGGCACTTCAGCAATTACGGTCAGGCGCTCAGCGAATACCGGGACCAGATCCTGCGGTCATTCGGCTACGCCCTCGCGGCCACGGTGCTGTGTCTGTTGCTGGCCTTCCCACTGGCCTATGTGATCGCGTTCAAGGCCGGCCGGTACAAGAATCTCATTCTCGGACTGGTGATCCTGCCGTTCTTCGTGACGTTCCTTATCCGCACCATCGCCTGGAAAACGATTCTGGCCGATCAGGGCTGGCTGGTCAGCGCACTGGGTTCGGTAGGGCTGTTACCGAGCGAAGGCCGACTGCTCTCAACGAGTTGGGCGGTAATC
>CAIWCQ010000313.1 GCA_903911165.1 uncultured Actinomycetes bacterium
ACCACGCGCTCAGTGCCGTTGATGATGAAGGTGCCTTTTTCGGTCATCATCGGGAAGTCGCCCATGAAGACGGTCTGGCTCTTGATCTCACCGGTGTTGTTGTTGATGAACTCGGCCGTCACGAACAGCGGGGCCGCGTACGTCATGTCCTTGTCTTTGCACTCAGCCTCGGGCGCCTTGACCTCGTCAAAACGCGGGTCGGTGAAGCTCAGGGACATCGAGCCGGAGAAGTCCTCGATCGGCGACAGTTCGTCGAGTACCTCTTCGAGGCCGCTCTTGGGGTCGACGTCGCCGCGAGCCTTGGCGATCTCACGCCACCGCGGCGCGCCGATCAGCCAGTCGAAGGAGTCGGTCTGCACGTCGAGCAGGCCGGGGACCTCGAGCGGTTCACGAAGTTTGGCGAAGGAGATTCGGTTCGGCGCTCCCGGAACCGAGTTCGAAGAACTGGTGGTCGATTTGCTTTGGCTGGAGACTGCCAAGATGCATTCCTTCCGGCACCTCATGCGGACTGCTGGCGACCGGCGTTCGCCGGGCCTTTTGGCCGCTCATCTGCGTTTTTCGGCCGGCCGTGCCCTGCCCGGATCCGCCAGAGCGCACGACACGTGAGGGGTCACTGAGCTTGGGCGAATTAACTCAGACCAGGACCACGATGTCAGGGTGCGATAGGGGTGGGCAGGAGGAGACCAGCGCAAAGGTCAACAATAGCGCACAACCGCGCCGACCTCAAATTGCGCATGCTGGCGCCGACCCGCGCTCGCAGCACGCTCAACACAGAGTGAACCACCCCGCGCCTCCCGTCAAGGGAAAACGCGGCGTTTTGTGCGGCTAAATTCCGGGCCGTTCAGACCCGGATCGCGGCCGGCAGGGTGGCCGGGCCGGGCAGGACGCCGGCCGGAGCCGGGAACTGCTGGGTGCGGATGATCGGGCGGTTCACGCCGAGTTGATAGGCCCGGGTGACCAGGGCGCCGTAGAAGTCCTCGTCGACGATCTTGTCGCGGGTCAGGATGTAGCCCGAGGTGCCGTTCGGGTCTCCGACGATCGCCCAGGCGTAGTCCGGCGCGTAGTCCAGGATCCAGTAGTTACCGGGCTCTGCGGCCGGTTCGTCGGGGTTGGGCTGGGCGAAGAAGAAGCCCACCTGCAGCCTGGTGTTGTCGGTGTTCACCGCAACGGCCGATCCGGTGATGGAGGACTCCGGGCCGTTGTTGAAGAAGTAGTTGCCGGAGTTCTCCACCTTGATCGACCCGTTTTCGTTCAGGCTATAGGTCGCGGTGGTGTTCACCAGACCCAGGGAGAAGAACTGTCGGACGCTGCCCTGCTCGTACCAGGTGCCGAGATACTGGGCGACGTCCACCGGCGGCGGTGCGGGCAGGGTGGTCGCCCCGGCCTGGCCCATCACGATGGCCCGGTTGGGGACGTAGACGCCGTCGTTGGGGACTCCGTAGATGCCGTAGAACGGATCGGTCGGGCCCCTGTCGTCGTAGAGATCATTGATCCAGCCGGTGGCGAAAGTGCGCACCGCGGCCTTGGCCCCCGGCGGGGACGGCCGGTAGCCGATGAACGGAATGATCTCGCTCGCGAGATAGGCGAGGAAATCGGTGCCGCCGAGTGAGTCGTTGTGCGAACCGGCGTCGATCTGCACGCCGAAGAACTGATCGTCGTACACGG
>CAIWCQ010000314.1 GCA_903911165.1 uncultured Actinomycetes bacterium
ATGATGGTTGAAGCCGAGGCGACCGACAATGTCATCGATCTCATCGCCGGTGGCGCCACGGCACCGACCGAAACCGTGGTGGCAGAGGGCCTCGAGGCCGCAAAGCCGTTCATCGCCGCGCTGTGCGACGCCCAACGGGAGTTGGCCGATAAGGCCGCTAAACCTGTCGCCGACTATCCGTTGTTCCCGGACTACGCCGACGACGTCTACACCGCGGTGACGGCTGTCGCCGGCGATAACCTGGCACAGGCTCTGCAGATCGCCGGTAAAACTGAGCGCAACGACCGCACTGAGGAGATCAAGGTCGAGGTGCTCGAGCGCCTCGGCGAAACCTTCGCCGGCCGCGAGAAGGAAATCGGCGCCGCCTACCGGTCGCTGACCAAAAAGCTCGTGCGCCAACGGATCCTGACCGACCACTTCCGCATCGACGGCCGCGGTATCACCGATATCCGCGCGTTGAGCGCCGAGGTGGCGATCATTCCGCGCGCCCACGGCAGTGCACTGTTCGAACGCGGCGAGACCCAGATCATGGGCGTCACCACGCTGGACATGGTCAAGATGGCCCAGCAGATCGACTCGCTGGGGCCGGAGAAGTCCAAGCGCTACATGCATCACTACAACTTCCCGCCGTACTCGACCGGTGAGACCGGTCGCGTGGGCTCGCCCAAGCGGCGTGAGATCGGCCACGGCGCACTCGCTGAGCGCGCGCTGATGCCGGTGCTGCCCAGCGTGGAGGAATTCCCGTACGCCATCCGGCAGGTCTCGGAGGCGCTGAGTTCCAATGGTTCGACCTCGATGGGTTCGGTGTGTGCCTCGACGCTGTCGCTGTTGAACGCGGGTGTGCCACTGAAGGCTCCGGTAGCCGGTATCGCGATGGGTCTGGTGTCCGATGAGGTCAACGGTGAGACGCGCTACGTCGCACTGACCGACATCCTCGGTGCCGAGGACGCGTTCGGCGATATGGACTTCAAGGTCGCCGGCACCAAGGAGTTCGTCACCGCCCTGCAGTTGGACACCAAACTCGACGGCATCCCGTCGTCGGTGTTGGCCGGCGCGCTGGCGCAGGCCAAGGATGCCCGACTGGTGATCCTGGACGTGATGGCCGAGGCCATCGACGCGCCGGACGAGATGAGCCCGTACGCACCGCGCGTCACGGCCATCAAGGTGCCGATCGACAAGATCGGCGAGGTCATCGGGCCCAAGGGCAAGATGATCAACTCGATCACTGAGCAGACCGGTGCCTCGATCTCGATCGAGGACGACGGCACCGTGTTCGTCGGTGCCACCGATGGTGCGTCGGCGCAGGCGGCGATCGACATGATCAATGCGATCGCCAACCCGCAGTTGCCGAAGATCGGCGAGCGGTTCCTCGGGACCGTCGTCAAGACCACCGATTTCGGTGCGTTCGTCTCGCTGCTGCCCGGCCGCGATGGCCTGGTCCACATTTCCAAGCTGGGCCGGGGCAAGCGGGTCTCCAAGGTCGAAGACGTCGTCAAACTCGGCGACAAGCTTCGGGTCGAGATCGCCGATATCGACAATCGCGGCAAGATCTCGCTAGTCCCGGTCGACGAGGACAACGCAGCGGAGAGCGCACCCGCGCCGGCCGATGCCGCGACCGCCAATAGCTAAGCCAGGGAATCTCCGGGGCCGACGCATCCAAGCGTCGGCCCCGGAGCTTTCCGCTCTGCGTCGCACCGTTCTGCCGGGCGGGCTGCGGGTGGTCACCGAGTTCGTGCCGTCGGTGCGGTCGGCCTCGGTCGGCGTCTGGGTCAACGTCGGTTCGCGGGATGAGGGTCCGACGGTCGCCGGTGCCGCGCACTTCCTGGAGCACCTACTGTTCAAGGCCACCCCGACCCGCAGTTCGGTCGAGATCGCGCAGGCGGTTGACGCCGTCGGTGGCGAACTGAACGCGTTCACCGCCCAGGAACACACCTGCTACTACTCGCATGTGCTGGACGAGGACCTCGAACTGGCCGTCGACCTGGTTGCCGATGTCGTCCTCAACGGCGTGTGTGACGCCGGCGATGTCGCCGTCGAGCGAGACGTCGTGCTCGAGGAGATCGCCATGCGTGATGACGATCCCGAGGACACCCTCGGAGAGGTGTTCCTGTCGGCAATGTTCGGCGACCATCCGCTGGGCCGGCCGGTGATCGGCAGTATCGACTCGGTGTCGTCGATGACACGAAATCAGTTGCAGTCCTTCCATATTCGGCGCTACATCCCGGAACGGATGGTGGTGGCGGTAGCCGGAAATATCGACCATGACCACGTGGTCGCTCTGGTTCGTCGGCACTTCGGCGCCCGGTTGACGAAGGGCCGCGCGCCCGTGCCGCCACGCTCCGGGGCCGGCCGATTGTCGGGCCGACCCAGCCTGATACTGATCAACCGCGACTCC
>CAIWCQ010000315.1 GCA_903911165.1 uncultured Actinomycetes bacterium
CGACGTGATGGTGTTCAATTCCGATGGCAAGATCGCCACGATGAAGGCGTACTGGTCGCCGGCAGACGTCACGACCCTGCCATAGCCCGGGAGCCCTAGCCGCGGGCGCAGGATTCCTGGCCGCGGGCGCTGGATTCCTGGCCGCGGGCGCTGGGCCGTCAGAAGATGGCGAACCACATCGCGATGTAGTGGCAGATGGCCGCCACCGCCGTGCAGGCGTGGAAGAATTCGTGATGGCCGAAGGTTTCCGGCCATGGATCGGGCCACTTGAGCGCGTAGAACACTCCGCCCACGCTGTAAACCACTCCGCCGACGATGAGTAACACCACCGCGGTCAGTCCCGCTCCGCTGGCGATCGGTCCGATGAACCAGACGGCAACCCAGCCCAACAGCAGGTATAGCGGAACCCCGACCCAGCGTGGCGCCGACGGCCAGCACATCTTGAGTAGCACGCCGGCCAGCGCACCGCTCCACACGATCCAGAGCAGCAGCCAGCCCTCGCGTTCGGGTAGTGCCAGCGCCGCGAACGGCGTGTAGCTGCCGGCGATGAACACGAAGATCATCGAGTGATCAAGCCGTTTCATCCACTTGTGGAGGGTCTCGGATTTCCAGTTCACCCGGTGGTAGATGCCGCTGACGGCGAACATGGCGACCAAAGTGACCGCGTAGATCAGCGTCGCGACACCGGCGCGCCTGGAATCCAATGACCACGACGCGGCGACCAGGGCGGCCCCACCGACGGCTGCGACCACTGCCGAGTAGGCATGGATCCAACCGCGGGCTCGTGGTTTGCCGGTGAATCCGCCGAGCGTGTCGACCGCGGCTCCGGATGCCGGCGGGAGGGCCTGCGCCCTCGATACCTCCACACGACCACAGTAGTCTTTCCAGTCGTGGAGTTCATTCCGGCGCGACTCAAAGAGCCGGCCTATCGGCTCTATGAGATGCGTCTGCGCCAGGAACTCGCACTCTCCAGGTCCGCGCTGCCGCGGCACATCGCGGTGCTGTGCGACGGTAACCGGCGGTGGGCCCGGGATGCCGGCCACGAGGATGTCAGCTACGGATACCGAGTCGGCGCGGACAAGATCGCCGAGATGCTGCGGTGGTGTTCGGAGGCCGGCATCGAGATGGCCACGGTCTACCTGCTCTCGACCGAGAATCTTCAGCGCGAACCCGGCGAACTTCGGTGTTTGATCGAGATCGTCACCGAGGTCGTCGAACAGATTTGCGCGCCTGCGAACCGGTGGAGCGTGCGCACCGTCGGCGATCTCGAACTGCTCGGCGAGGATTCGGCGCGGCGGCTGCGTGAGGCGGTGGAGGGCACGGTGGCGACGGCTCCGCAGGCCGCGTTCCACGTCAACGTCGCCGTCGGCTACGGCGGCCGCCAGGAGATCGCCGACGCGGTGCGCGGACTGCTGGGCAAGGAACTCGCCAACGGTGCCACCGCGGAGCAACTCATCGACGCGGTCACCGTCGACGCCATCTCGGAGAACCTCTACACCTCCGGCCAGCCCGATCCCGATCTGGTGATCCGCACCTCCGGCGAGCAGCGGCTGAGCGGGTTTCTGTTGTGGCAGAGCGCCTACTCGGAAATGTGGTTCACCGAGGCCCACTGGCCGGACTTCCGGCGGGTGGACTTCCTGCGTGCGTTGCGCGACTACAGCCGCCGGCATCGCCGCTTCGGTGTCTAGCCGGTCGGGTCAGTGCGCTACAGCTTCCGCAATCGCAATCTGTTGATGGAGTGATTAGCGTCTTTGCGCAACACCAGGGTGGCCCTCGGTCGGGTGGGCAGGATGTTCTCGATCAGGTTGGGCCGGTTGATGGTTCGCCAGATGTCGCGGGCGGCGCTGGCCGCCTGCTGATCGGTCAGGCCGGAGTAGTGGTGAAAGTGCGATGCCGGATCGGCGAATGCGCCAGCGCGCATCGCCAAGAAGCGTTCGACATACCAATGCTCGATGTCCTCGATGCGGGCGTCGACGTAGACCGAGAAGTCGAAAAGATCCGAGACCATCAGGCGCGTACCGGTCTGCAGGACGTTGAGGCCCTCAAGGATCAGAATGTCGGGGTGAGTGACAACATGTTTGTCGTTGGCGACGACGTCGTAAATCAGATGGGAGTACACCGGCGCGCATACCTGATCTGATCCCGACTTCACCGATGTAACGAAACGCATCAGGGCGCGACGGTCATAGCTTTCCGGAAAGCCCTTGCGGTGCATTAGGTTTCGCCGGGCAAGTTCGGTATTGGGGTAAAGGAATCCATCGGTGGTTACCAGGTCTACCCGGGGGTGGTCCTCCCAGCGGGACAGCAGCGCTTGCAGCACGCGTGCAGTGGTCGATTTTCCGACCGCGACGCTACCGGCCACCCCGATGACGAACGGCACCGGTCGGGCGAGATTCGGCGTGGGCTCGCCGAGGAATTCCGACGTGGCGGCGAACAACCCTTGGCGGGCAGCAACCTGTAGGTGGATCAGTCGGGCCAGCGGCAGATAGACCTCTTCGACCTCGAGCAGATCAATCTGTTCGCCGATCCCGCGGAGGCCGAGGAGCTCGTCCTCGGTGAGCTTGAGCGGGGTTGACATCCGCAGCGCCCGCCACGCGGCCCGGTCGAACTCCACGTAGGGGCTGGGTTCGGTCAGCCGCGGCATGGAACAAGTGTTGCAGCTAGCGTGAACGGCATGGAGCCCGACCACCTTGTTCGCGAATACCTGTTGCTTGGTCTGCGGTTCGACCGCATCGAGGAAGGTTATGTGGACGCATTCACCGGCGATCCCCGATTGCGCC
>CAIWCQ010000316.1 GCA_903911165.1 uncultured Actinomycetes bacterium
GCACGAGTCAGGCCTGCGGCCCCGCACCGTCGGACTCGGACTCCCCGCGGTCGGCGCACCGGAACCGGTGATGGCGACGGGATGCGGGCAGTGAAAGGGCCGGCCGACGACTTCGAGGCCTATCGGGCCGAGATCGAGGCGGCTGAGCGACGGGTGGCCGGCGAGATCGAACCCGGTGCGCGGGGCATCGTGGTGGCGATTCTGGTCTTCGTGCTCGTGGTGTCGCTGATCCTGCCGCACACCGGCTCGGTCCGTGGCCTCGACGTCCTGTTCGCCGACGAGAACGCGATCAGCGCCGGAATCGCCCTTCCGTCGCGAATCTTCACCTGGTTGAGCCTGGTGTTCGGCATTGGCTTTTCCATGCTCGCGCTGACTACGCGGCGCTGGACGCTGGCCTGGATCGCGCTGGCAGGCACGGCACTGGCCAGCGCCCTGGGCATGCTGGCGGTGTGGTCGCGTCAGACCGCCGCCGACGGTCTGCCCGGCCCGGGCATCGGGTTGATCGTGGGCTGGCTGACGGTCATTGTGCTGACCTTTCACTGGGCGCGGGTGGTCTGGACGCGCACCGCCGTGCAGATGGCGGCCGAGGCCGAGCGCCGCCGGGAGGCCGCCGAGGCTTCGTCAGCGTCGCTGCTCGACGGTCTGGAATCACACGGTTTACAACCGCCCGGTGACGCACAGCCACCCAGTGACGCACAACCGCCCAGTGACGCACAACCGCCCAGGGACCCCGACGCGGGAGTTCGCTAGCGGTTTCGGGTCACGGCCGCTACTGCGGTGTCGGCCCACTCCCGCCACTGTGCGGCACTGGCCAGGGCCTGTTCGGCGTCATCGTCGCGACCGGCGGCGGCTGCCTTGGCGGCCTGGCGTTCGAACTGCTCGGCCCGGGCCCGGAACTGCTCAGCGCGGGCCAGTGCCTCCGGATCGACGCGGCTTGACTCGCCCGCGTCACGGATCTTCTTCTCGATCGCTCGCAGGCGTCGGTCCAGATCGGCCGAACGGTCCCGGGAGGCGTCTCCGATCGCGTCCCATTTGTCGGTGATCGCGCGCAGTGCCGCGCGCGCGGAGTCGGCGTCGGCGACGTCGATGCGCTCTGCCTCGGCCAGAAGTTGCGCTTTGGACCGTGCGTTGGCCGCGAATTCGGCGTCTCGTTCGGCGCCAACCGCGTTGCGCGCGGCGAAAAACGTGTCCTGGGCCGCCTTGAAGCGGTGCCAGAGGGCGTCGTCAGCTTCCTTGGACATCCGGCCCGCGGACTTCCACTCGTTGAGCAGGTCGCGGAATTTTCCGGCCGTGGCGGCCCATTCGGTTGATCCGGACAGTTCCTCCGCGCGCTCGCACAGCCGTTCCTTGGCTTCTTTGACGCCGACTCGTTCGCGGTCGAGTTCGGCGAAGTGCGTGCCGCGACGCCGGTTGAAGGCGTCCCGTGCCGCCGAATACCGTTTCCACAGAATATCGTCGGTCTTGCGGTCCAAGCCGCTGATCGTCCGCCACTCATCGACGATCGCGCGCATCCTGTCACCGGCAATCTTCCACTGTGTGGCGTTGGCCGCGAGGTCTTCGGCTTCTGCCGCCAGGGCTTCTTTGCGGGCGGTCTGCGCGGCGCGTTGCTCGTCGCGACGTGCCCGCTCGGCTCCGGAAATCTCCGCAGCCCGGTCGCCGATTGCGGCGAGTCGACCCGCCAGGGCGTCGGTGTCGCCCAAAACATTTGCGGTGGGCAGTGATTCGGACAGGGCGGCGGCGGCCGCTCGGATCTTTCGGGCGTCACCGGTACCGGCTGCCAACCTGGTTTCCATCAGGGTGACCTCGGTGGCGAGATCGTCAAAGCGCCGACCGAAGTGCGCGTAGGCGGCGTCGGCATCTCCGGCCTGCCAGGACCCAACGACTCGCTCACCCGATGCGGTGATCAAAATGACCGTTCCGTCTTCGGCGACGCGGCCGAACTTGCGGGGGTCGCTGAGTTGCGGCGCCGGCCTCGGGGCCGGGTTCGGACTCCCAACCGGCGGCCCGGGCCTCGGAGTTGGTTTCGGAGCTTCGCCGGCCCGCTGTTCATCGGTCGTCATGGGCGAATCCTCACCTAACCCTCCGCGCGGAATCTCCGCGCAACTGCCGCGCGTCGCGGCGCCGGTATTGCTCAAGAGCCGACCGCAATCGGCTTGGGTGGTATTGAACCAGTTCCCGCACGGTTGTGGGCGCGGGTTGACGGTGAGGGTTTTTCTGCAGCCGGGAATAGTTGGTGTGCTGGACTGACTGCACTCGGCGTGGGAGGAGGGATTGACGCATGGCAAAGATGGACATCGCCGTCCTGCTGGCGCTGGGTGCCGCATTCTTCATCGGCATCGGCGAAGTCATGCACCAGCGCAGCGCCCATGACGTCACCGATCAGGTGGTTGGACACTGGGAACTGTTCACCCGGTTGCTCGCCGACCGGCAGTGGTGGCTGGGCAGCTTGGTATCGGCGTTAGGGTTTGGCCTGCAGGCCGCCGCACTCGGGTTCGGTTCGGTGTTATTGGTGCAGGCGCTGCTGGTCACCGCGTTGCTCTTCGCGCTTCCGGTCAACGCCCGCAGCACCGGCCGCCCGGTGACCCGCACCCAGTGGATGTGGGCGGCACTCCTGGCCGCATCGGTAGCGGTGATCATCATCGTCGGCAATCCAACCGAGGGGCACTCCCGTGCGGCGCTCGGGGTTTGGGCCGTCGTCGTGGCCGTGATGGCCCCGGCCCTGGTGCTGTGTGTGGTGGGTGCCCGAGCGTGGGCCGGTCGGCCCCTTGCGGCCGTGCTGCTCGGTGTGGTGTCGGGTTCGCTGTGGGGGGTGTTCGCCGTTCTCACCAAGGGGCTGGTCGATCATCTCGACCGCGGTCTGTGGGCGCTGTTGGAGATGCCGGAGCTCTACGTGTGGGCGTCGGTGGCAGTCGCCGCCACCGCCTGGCAGCAGTCGTCGTTTCGGGCCGGATCGCTGGCCGCGTCGCTGCCGACAATGACGGTGACTGAACCCGTTGTGGCCTCGGCGCTGGGAATGGGCGTTCTCGGCGAGTCACTGCGGCCCACCGACGGTGGGTGGGTGGCGCTGATAGCGGCGGTAGTGGCGGTGGTGTTCGCCACCGGTGCATTGGCTCGCAGCGAAGCCGGATCGGGCTCGCCAGCCACCGCTGTGCACCCCTGAAGACGGCGAACGTTAGCGTGAGCCTGTGTTGGCAGCCATCGCACTGACTCCCTCGGCGCCCGTTCTGGTACCCGAACTCGCCGGGGCCGCGGCCGCAGAGGTCGAGCAGTTGTGCGACGCTGCGCTCACCGCGGCGGCCACATTGCCGGATCGCTGGATCATCATCGGGGTCGCAGCCGAGGATCAGACCATCGGGCCGGACACCCGCGGAACATTCGCGGGGTACGGCGTCGACGTCCCGGTGACACTGTCGCCGGACGCTCCATCAGCGATCAGCGATCTTCCGCTGTGCGCACTGATCGGCGGCTGGCTGCGCGGACGGGTGGCTCCAACGGCCCGGGCTCACGTGCGCGTTTTCGCCGCCGATCTCGATGCCGATGAGGCCCTGGCTCGCGGCCGCGCGCTGCGCGCCGAAATCGATGAGACGGCCGATGCGATCGGCGTTCTGGTGGTGGCCGACGGGGCCAACACCCTGACCCAGAGCGCCCCCGGTGGTTATGACCCCAGCTCCGAGCCGGTTCAGGCCGCGCTTGACGATGCACTTGCCGCCGGCGACGGCGCCGCGCTGAGACGGTTGCCGGATGCCATCATCGGGCGGGTCGCCTATCAGGTGCTAGCCGGCCTCAGCGAACCGAAATCGGATGGCGCCGAGGAACTTCAGCGTGGCGCGCCGTACGGCGTCGGATACTTCGTCGGTATCTGGACTCCGGCGGGTGCCGGTATTGGGACCCCGGAGATTTAGTGGCCCGGCCCATCGCCGTCATCGGGCCCACCGGAACGGGTAAGTCCCATCTCGCACTGGCGTTGGCCGAACATTTCGGGGGAGAAATCGTCAATGCCGACGCCATGCAGCAGTACCGCGGCATGGATATCGGCACCGCAAAGGTCTGTAACGCTGACCGCCGTGGCATCCCGCATCATCAACTCGACGTGCTCGACGTGACCACCACCGCAACCGTGGCGCGCTATCAGAAGGCGGCCGTCGCCGATGTGGAGGCCATCGCCGCGCGCGGCGCCGTACCGGTCATCGTCGGCGGATCAATGCTCTACGTTCAGTCGCTGCTCGACGATTGGGAGTTTCCGGCAACTGACGCAACGGTGCGAGCCCGATGGGAAGCGCGACTCGACGACATCGGACCAGGCGCCCTGCACGTCGAACTCGCTGTCCGGGATCCCGTCGCCGCCGCAGCGATCCTGACCACCGACGGCCGCCGGATAGTGCGCGCGTTGGAGGTGATCGAACTCACCGGCCGCCCCTTCGCTGCCTCGGCACCCCGCATCGGTGAGCCACGCTGGGACACCGCGATCATCGGATTAGATTGGGAAACAACGACTCTCGACATCAGACTTCGGGAACGTACTGATGCCATGTTCGACGCCGGCCTGGTCGGGGAAGTGAACACGCTGCTGGACCGCGGGCTGCGAGATGGCGTGACCGCCGCGCGCGCGCTGGGTTACGCGCAGGTGATCGAGGCCCTTGACGCCGGTGCGACCGCCGCCGATGTCGAGCGTGCCCGCGAGTCGACGTTCACCGGTACCCGCCGCTACGTGCGCCGGCAGCGATCATGGTTCCGACGCGATGCCCGCATCCACTGGCTCGACGGATCGACGACCGGTCTGCTCGAGGCCGCAGTCGGGCACTGGCGTCACGTATCCTGAGCTGGTGATTTTCGCCAAAGGGCACGGCACCGAGAACGATTTCGTGGTTCTGGTCGACCTGCCGGCCCGGCTGGAGTTGGCCCCGCAGAGGGTGGCTGCCCTGTGCGACCGTCGCCGCGGTCTCGGAGCCGACGGGGTGCTGCGGGTGACCACCGCGGGTGCCGCCGTCGCCGCGGGCGTGCTGGACCATCTGCCTGCAGGTGTGGGTTCGGGGGACTGGTTCATGGACTACCGCAACGGCGATGGCTCGACCGCGCAGATGTGCGGCAACGGCGTGCGGGTGTTCGCGCACTATCTCCGGTCCCGCGGACTGGAGGCGCGCGACGAGTTCGTGATCGGGTCGCTGGCCGGCCCCCGGGCAGTGACCGTGAACCGCGCCGATGAGGTCACGGCCGACATCAGCGTCGACATGGGCAAGGCCAGCCTGCAGGGTGCCGGCGCCGCGACCGTCGGCGGGCGAATCTTCGCCGGCATTGCCGTCGATGTCGGCAACCCCCATCTGGCGTGCCTGGATCCCGGGCTCACCGACGACGAACTGGCCGCGCTCGACGTCGGGGCCGCCGTCGCGTTCGATCGCGCCCAGTTCCCCGACGGTGTCAACGTCGAGGTGCTCACCGCGCCGGTCAACGGAGCGGTGTCGATGCGGGTGCACGAACGGGGTGTCGGTGAGACCCGATCGTGTGGCACCGGAACGGTCGCGGCCGCGCTCGCCGGCCTGGTTCATCAGGGTGTCCGGACCGGCACGCTGCAGGTCCACGTTCCCGGCGGCCAGGTCAGTGTCGAGATCACCGACACTACCAGCTTCCTTCGGGGGCCGTCGGTGCTGCTGGCCCACGGCGAACTCTCCGACGACTGGTGGGCGGCGCAACGCTGACTCGGTGAGTATTCGGATGCGCGACCTCACCCGGCCGTGACACCATCGGTGGTCTATGGCTGATTTCGATGCGACCGCTTCTGGCGCCGACCCCAGCGTCGGCGAACTCGCGCTGGAGGACCGCGTCGCGTTGCGCCGGGTGGCGGGGCTGTCCACCGAGCTCGCCGATGTCTCCGAAGTCGAATACCGCCAGCTGCGGCTGGAACGGGTGGTCCTGGTAGGTGTGTGGACCCAGGGCAGCGCGGCCGACGCCGACGCCAGCCTCGCCGAACTCGCCGCGCTCGCCGAGACCGCCGGTTCAGAGGTACTCGAGGGCATCATCCAGCGCCGCGACAAGCCCGACCCGGCCACCTACATCGGCTCCGGCAAGGCCGCCGAACTGCGCGAGATCGTCACCGCGACGCAGGCCGACACCGTCATCTGTGACGGCGAACTGAGTCCGGCTCAGCTCAACGCCTTGGAGAAGGTGGTCAAGGTCAAGGTGGTCGACCGCACCGCGCTGATCCTGGACATCTTCGCCCAGCACGCCACCAGCCGGGAGGGTAAGGCCCAGGTAGAACTGGCCCAGATGCAGTACATGCTGCCGAGGCTGCGCGGGTGGGGCGAGTCGATGTCGCGTCAAGGTGGCGGCGCCGGTGGCAGCGGCGGCGGTGTCGGCACCCGCGGCCCCGGTGAGACCAAGATCGAGACCGACCGGCGCCGGATCCGGGAGCGGATGTCGCGACTACGCCGTGAAATCAAGGAGATGAAACAGGCCCGCGACACTCGGCGGAGCAAGCGGCTGCACAGCGACGTGCCGTCCATCGCGATCGTCGGTTACACCAATGCCGGTAAGTCCAGCCTGCTCAACGCCCTGACCGGGGCCGGCGTGCTGGTGGAGAACGCACTGTTCGCGACGCTTGAACCGACCACCCGCCGAGGGCACTTCGACGACGGCCGACCGGTGGTCCTGACCGACACTGTCGGCTTCGTGCGCCACCTTCCCACCCAACTCATCGAGGCGTTTCGCTCCACCCTGGAAGAGGTTGTCGACGCCGATCTCCTGGTGCACGTCGTCGATGGATCCGATGTCAACCCAACGGCCCAGATCGAGGCGGTGCACGCGGTGATCCGCGAGGTGCAGAACGATCACCACGCCGCACCCGCTCCAGAGTTGTTGGTGATCAACAAGATTGACGTCGCAGAGGATCTGACGCTCGCACAGTTGCGCCGGGTGTTACCGGGCGCAGTGTTCGTCTCGGCTCATTCCGGCGAGGGTCTGGACCGCCTGCGCACCCGCCTGGGCGAATTGGTCGAACCCCGCGAGACGACCGTCGATGTCACCAGTCCCTACGGCCGCGGCGATCTGGTCGCCCGGGTGCACAACGACGGCCGGGTCGATGCCACCGAGCACACCGAGCACGGCACCCGGGTGAAAGCC
>CAIWCQ010000317.1 GCA_903911165.1 uncultured Actinomycetes bacterium
GCGTTCTAGTTCACGCCAGACCTTCTGCGTTGCGGGGTCGATCGTCTCCGCGGCGCCGAGCTGTTTCGCAAGCCCGCGCCGGGTCTCGGACAGGTCGATGGCCACGATATCGGTCAGTCCGCGATCGGCCAGGCTCGCGATCGCCGCCAGACCGATTGGGCCGCAGCCGAATACCGCGACTTTGTCGTCGACGCCGACATGAAGTTGTTCGGCGGCGTGCATGCCGACGGCGACCGGCTCGGCCAACGCTGCGATGGTGAGCGGCATATCGTCGGGGATGGGGAACAGCCGTCCGCCCTTGGCCGCATTGCGTACGAATACCTCGCCGGCCAATCCACCCTCATTGGATCCGCTGCCAATCTCCTCGGCCGGATGCACGACAACCCGCTGGCCGGGGACGACGTCGGTGACCTCAGCGCCGACGGCTTTCACGACGCCGGCCAGTTCGTGCCCGAGTGGCATCGGCTCGCCACTTGGCCCGGCGAGGCCACCGAGCTTGATGTAGCTCAGATCGCTGCCGCAGATCCCGCAGGCATGTACCTCGACGATCGCATCCCGCGGGCCGCACTCGGGCAGCTCGACACGAACGAGGCTCACCTGCCCCGGGGCATGGATACGAACCTGGTCGACAGAAGTCATGAGTCCTCTTTCAGATAGTGGTGGCGTGGCCGTGATGAGCGATTCGCGTTTCAATGCTGTGCGCGGTTGCGCGCACCTTTGTTCCGATGTCGCGAATCGCACCGCTTGTCAGAGTCGCGAAGACCGCCGCGGTGACAGACATAGTCACCGATCCGTCGACGGTGATGGGCGCGGAAATGGTGGCGATACTGTGGCCTGCTGTGGTGTTCATCTCGTCGGGAAGTACGTCGATCGTGGTCAGATCGGCAAATGCACGCGCTAATTGAGTTGTGATCATGTCGATTTCGCCATCACTGCTCAGCGCTCGTAGTGCCGTGTAGACGCGGACGTACTCCTTGGTAAGCCGTTCGACGACAAAACCGCGTTGCCGGATCTCTTTGAGGACGGCCGTCATTCGTCGCCGCAGGCCGGGGTCCGGTTGGCCGATAGCCTCCAGCCAAGCAGCCTGCGCCTCTGTGCTGGTTCCCGCGATGTAATCCCGGCCGAATGGCGCTACCAATGGCGTGCGCAGGCCGGGGCTGATTCTGGGCCCGGTCAGGCACTCACCCACGGTCTCCACAATGACCATGGTTCGACCCTCCCGGCGAGTCAGGGATACCTGCGTGCCGGTATCGGTGGCCAGGGCCTGGAGTTCGGCGCGATACACCAGGGAATTGGCGGGCTTGGTCAAACTCGCCATCGCCGGACCCCACGCGTACTCCGCATTGGCCGGATCGCGGGTCACCCAGTCGTGGGCAGTGAGCGTGGTCAGGATCGCATGCCCGGTGGCCCGACTGATGTTCAGGTTGCGGCAGATCTCTGCCAGTGTGAACTGCCGGGCCGGCTCGCTGCCCAGTAGTTCGATTACCGCGATGACCCGCTCAGTAGGCGGTGACGGCGCTTGACTCTGCGGCCGCTCCAGGCTTACCTTTGATGTCACAATATCGAACGGTATGTCGAACTATCGACATATGCAAGAGGGTGGAGATGCGGCTATGGGCTCAACAGCCGAGACGATCGATCTCGACGACCTCACCTCGCCCCGGCTGAACGAGGTCCAGCGACAGGTTCTTGAATACACCGAATCGCGGCCGGTCACGCTCGATATCGACCAGATGATCGACGAGGCCGCTGCAGGTGCGGGGTCCGACGATCTCGGCGACACGACAGACTTCGCGGCGCGTCTCGGTGCCTATGTGGGGGCGGTCGAAGCCGATACGGGTCTGACCCAGCTGGGTCGCGGCACACAGCGGTCGCGCATCGTCCGGCTGCTGCGGAACCGGATCTCACTGGCCGACCTGATCAAGCGCTACCCGGAGATCGAATCGATCGAGATCGAGAAGCCCATCATCGTGGTGGGCATGCCGCGATCGGGTACCACGCATCTGGTGAATCTGCTGGCGGCCGACCGGCGCCGACGGGCCCTGCCGTACTGGGAGAGTCAGGAACCCATTCCGGCCCGCGGCCGCGGACCCGATGTGTTCGGGGTCGATCCGCGTTACGGGCGCGCACGCGCCGAACACGACGCCATGCTGGCCAACATGCCGCTAGTGGCGGCGATGCACGATCAGTTCCCTGAGGCGATCGAGGAAGAAGTCGAGCTTCTCGATCTCGACTTTGCCAGCTACATCGTGGAATGGCTTGCTCGCGTTCCAAGTTGGCGCGACACCTACCTGGCACTCGACCAGAGGAAGCACTACGCCTATATGAAGAAGGTGCTGCAGGCGCTGACCTTCCTCAGGGGTCCGCAAACCTGGGTGTTGAAGTCCCCGCAGCATTCCGAGCAATTGCCTGCCTTGATGGCAACGTTCCCCGACGCAACGGTCGCGTTCACCCATCGGGACCCGGTGGCCGTCATCCAGTCGACGA
>CAIWCQ010000318.1 GCA_903911165.1 uncultured Actinomycetes bacterium
TGCCTGGTACCTGCACGGCTTCCCGGCCGGGTCGGACCTGCGGCGATCGTTAGCGCTGGTCAGCACGCTGGATGAACTCGACCTGCTGCTGGACCAACTGGATCGCTCGGTCGCGTTTCCGGCTGCCGCAGGCGGCCCCCGCGGACGGCAGGGTTCGGCCGCGGCGGTGTCTCTGCCGCAGGGATGGCTCGACGACCCCGATGATCCCACGGTGCCGGTCGGCGCCGACGTCATGAACTCCGGTGGCTGAGCCACCTGCCGGACCCGGGGTGGTGACGAATCAGACGATGACCTCGCACTCTCTCAGGTTCAGTTAGTAAGCTATTGATTCTGTTGTAAATCTGGGCCTTCGGGTGTTCCCCGGGGGTCTACGGATTGGCAACCCGGATGCCGGAGAATCCCGCATCGCGGTTGCGGGACGCAGTGACGCGTTCGCGACAATCTGAAAGCCGGAGGCTGGCTGGAATATGAGTGACGGCGAGAACGCCACTCCGGGCCGCGCTGGCGACGCGGCCGTTCCCAGCACGTCCGGACACCACACCGAGGGCGTCGCGGTTGCCGATGTGCTCGCCAAAGTCACCGGCAGCAGTCGCCTCGCCCCGGTCACCCGGCACCGTGCTGGTTCCCCGGGCGCCGATTCACCGGACGCCGGCGTCGACGCCACCGTCCCGATCGCCGCGGCGGGACGTGCGCGTAACCGCCGCCGACGCCCAGCATTGCTGGCCGCCCGGTCGGCGGCCGTGCTCATCGCGGTATCGACATTGGCCGTCACCGGTGCGGCATGGCAGTGGCAAAGCGCGAAGAACAGCCTGCTGAACACCATCGCCGCACTGGACCCGAACTCCAGTGACATCCGCGACCGCAATGCCCAGAACGGCGATGAGAACTTCTTGATCATCGGCGTCGACAGTCGCATCGGCGCGAACGGAGAGATCGGGGCGGGCGATACCAGCATCGCCGAAGGAGCCCGCTCCGACACCATCATGCTGGTCAACATCCCCGCCAATCGCAGTCGTGTGGTGGCCGTCTCCTTCCCCCGCGACCTCGGGATCACACCGGTGAACTGCCAGGCGTGGGATCCCGAAACCGGTAGATACGGACCGGTCTACGACAGGAACACCGGCGAGTGGAGCGACAACGAGCGACCCACCACCAGCAAGCTCAACTCCGCCTATGCCCTCGGCGGACCCAAGTGTCTGGTCAAGGCGATTCAGAAGATCTCCGGACTTGCGATCAACCGTTTCATGGCCGTCGATTTCGCCGGGTTCTCCGCGATGGTCGACGCCCTCGGCGGGGTCGAGGTGTGCACCACCACGCCACTGGAGGACACCGAATTGGGTACCGTCCTCGCCACCGCCGGACGTCAAAAGCTCGACGGTCCTACCGCCCTGAACTACGTCCGCGCAAGATCGATCACCACTGAGGACAACGGTGACTACGGTCGTATCAAACGCCAGCAACTGTTCCTGTCCTCGCTGCTGCGGTCGATGATCTCCACCGAGACACTCTTCGACGTCAGCAGGCTCAACGAAGTGGTCAACACGTTCATCGACGACAGCTTCGTCGACAACATCCAAACCCGCGATTTGGTGCGGCTTGGCCAGTCGCTGCAGGGCATGAACGCCGGACGCATCACCTTCGTCACGGTTCCCACCACCGGTCTCGCCGACGAAGAGGGCAACGAGCAGCCCCGGACCGAGGACATTCAAGCTCTCTTCGATGCGATCATCGAAGATGAGCCATTGCCCGGGGAAAATGACAATAACGAAACCTTGAGCCCGCTGACCGTCGCGACGATGGCGACCCAGATCACGACAAGCCCGACCACCGCGACCACGTCCACATCGCAGCCTGAGTCCGACTACCCGACGTCAACTACCGCGCCGAGCGCTGCCGCTGACACCAGCCAAACCACCGTGACCGAGGAGGTCAAGACAGTAGCGGCCGAACCACGCGACGTCACGGTGCAGGTCGGCAACGCCACTGAAGTCGTTGGCCTGGCCACCGCCACCTCCGGCGAACTCGAGTTGTACGGCTTCACCGTGCTCGATCCCGACTACTCCTGGGACTACGGTTCCGTCGCCGAGACCAGCGTGTTCTATTCCTTAGGCAACGAGCAGGCCGCCGCCACCGTGGCCGCAACCCTGCCCGGGGCCCGCATCGAGCGGATCAGCGATCTCGGCGAGACCGTGATGGTGGTGCTCGCGCCGGATTTCGTCGATATCAGGTATCCGCAGGCCAGTGGCACGCCGCTGACGGTCTCGGTCACCCATGCCGGCAGCAGCACACCCACGCGATTGCCGTCGGATCTGATTGTGACCAACGGCGCCGATGTCACCTGCGAGTAGCGTGCGTTCACCGCACGTTCAGCTGACACCAATCCCGGAACGTAACGACCCCGCTGCCTCATATCCCCCGCGTAGTCTGGTCAAATGCGGACCGCGTACCACGAGCAGTTAGACGCGCTGACTCACCAACTTGCCGAGATGTGCCGGATGTCTGGCATTGCGATGGAGCGCGCGACCCAGGCTCTGCTACAGGCCGATCTGGTGCTGGCCGAGCAGGTGATCGGCGATCACGAAAACATCATCGCCGCCAGCGCCCGGGCCGAGGAAGCGGCCTTCGTGCTGTTGGCGCTGCAAGCCCCGGTGGCCGGAGACCTGCGCGCCATCGTCGGCTCAATCCAGATCGTGGCCGACGTCGAACGGATGGGCGCCCTTGCCCTGCACGTCGCGAAAATCGCACGTCGCCGTCATCCTCAGCACACGCTGCCCGAGGAGGTCAACGGATACTTCGCCGAAATGGGCCGTATCGCCGTGGATTTGGGCGCCAGCGCGCGCGAGGTCCTGTTATCGCGCGATCCGGACCAGGCGCGGTTGATCCGCGAAGAAGATGACGCGATGGACGACCTGCACCGGCATCTTTTCAGCGTGATGATGGACCGGGAGTGGAAGCACGGTGTTGCCGCCGCGGTGGACGTCACGTTGCTCGGCAGGTTTTACGAACGCTTCGCCGACCATGCAGTGGAGATCTCGCGGCGGGTCATCTTCCAGGTCACCGGACATCTGCCGTCGGAAGAAGATCCTGCGGCGTACTGACTCGGTTAGCCGAAACGACCGGAGATGTAGTCCTCGGTCGACTTCTGACTGGGGTTGGAGAAGATCTTTCCGGTCTCGTCGAACTCGACAAGTCGGCCCGGTCTCCCGGTTGCCTCAAGATTGAAGAAGGCTGTTTGATCGCTGACCCGCGCCGCCTGCTGCATGTTGTGGGTGACGATGACGATGGTGAAATCCCGCTTAAGCTCAGCGATCAGATCCTCAACGGCCAGCGTCGAGATCGGATCCAATGCCGAACACGGCTCGTCCATCAGCAACACGTCGGGTTGCACGGCAATGGCCCGGGCGATACACAGCCGCTGCTGCTGGCCCCCGGAAAGACCGCCACCGGGCTTGTCGAGGCGGTCCTTGACCTCGTTCCACAGGTTGGCCCCCCGCAGCGAACGCTCCGCCATCTCGTCGAGAAGTTTACCGTTGCGAACACCTTGCAGTTTCAGACCCGCGACCACGTTGTCGCGAATCGACATGGTGGGAAAGGGATTCGGCCGCTGAAACACCATCCCGATTGTCTTGCGGACGCTGACCGGATCAACCCCCGAGCCGTAGATGTCTTCGCCATCAAGGAGCACCGACCCCTCGACCCGACCACCCGGGATGACTTCGTGCATTCGATTCAATGCCCGCAGCACGGTGGACTTGCCGCAACCAGATGGCCCGATAAGCGCCGTGACTTGGCGTGGCTGTACCGCCATCGTCACATCGGCGACGGCCTGGAAGGACCCGTAGAAGATGTTGACATCCTTGAGATCGATGCGTTTGGCCATGTTGTCCTCCTCTGCCCCTGCTCGGTCTCAGGTGCGGTTTCGGGTCAGGTAGCGGTTCATGAACGCGGCCGCCACGTACAGCGCCCCGACGATCAGAATGAGGGTTAGGGCGGCGCCCCAGACCCGCGCGCGGCCGGCCGACTCGGGGTTGGTCAACTCGGTGTAGATCAGCAGTGGCAGCGAAGCCATATTGCCGTCGAACGGGTCGTAGTTGATCGACCGGGCGTAGCCCACCAGGACCAGGACCGGCGCGGTCTCGCCCATCACCCTGGCCAACGCCAGCAGCAGACCGCTGATCATGCCGGGGAGCGCCGTCGGCACGACGACCCGAGCGATAGTTTTCCATTTTGGGATGCCCAGCGCGTAGGAGGCCTCGCGCAGTTCGTCGGGGACGAGCTTGAGCATCTCTTCGGTGTTGCGCACGACGACCGGCAGCATCAACAACACCAGCGCCAGCGACACCGCAAAAGCGCTTTGCGGGAATCCCAACGTCGCTATCCACAGGGCGAAGACGAACAGTGCGGCCACAATTGAGGGCACCCCGGCGAGGATGTCGACCATGAAGGTTGTCACCTTCGCGAAGGTTCCGCGGCCGTACTCGACGAGGTATATCGCGGCCATGACGCCCAGCGGGATCGACAGCAGTGCGGCGATCCCGGCTTGGATCACGGTGCCGTAGATCGCGTGATAGACGCCACCGGCGAACTGATCGGGTAGCACGCCGGCCAACGACTTTGACCACCAACCGGATCCGGTCACCGCGGTCAGTCCACGCTCCACGACGGTGAAGAGCAACCAGAGCAACGGAATCATGGCGATCGCGAACGCCGCCGCGAAGAGGAACGCGGCCAGTTTGTCCTTCACCTTGCGGATCGGGCTGATCGGATGGAAGGTGGGCGCCGCAGCGGGTGTTTCGGCAGCGGGTGTTTCGGTCGTGGTCATCCTCCACTCACCCGTCCACCGGCCGCGACCCGCGCCAGCGCGTTGACGATGAAGGTCAGGATGAATAGCACCAGGCCCGCCGCAATATAGGCCCCGGTGGGGAGCTTCGAGCTGAACTCCGCTGCGGCCGAAGCGATCTTGGACGCGAAGGTGTAGCCGCCGTCGAACAGCGACCAATGCCCAGCCTGCGCGGCTGACCGCAGGATGATCAAGACCGCGACCGTCTCCCCGAGAGCGCGGCCGAGTCCGAGCATGGATCCGGCGATCATGCCACTGCGGCCGTAAGGGAAGACGGTCATGCGGATGACCTCCCACTTGGTGGCTCCCAGGGCCTGGGCGGCCTCGACCTGCCCGCGCGGGGTAAGGCTGAA